>CAIUYS010000659.1 GCA_903903365.1 uncultured Methylococcaceae bacterium | reverse complement strand
GAACCTTGAACCTTGAACCTTGAACCTTGAACCTTGAACCTTGAACCTTGAACCTTGAGCCTTGAGCCTTGAGCCTTTAACCTTGACCCTTTCACCTCGCAATTTCTATCCTTTGGCAATAATCGCTATAATGCCTTGCAGATAGTTGTAGTTGGGTAATTAGCAACAAATAAACGGCCACAGATTGACGGATTAAACCTTATTTATTACCTGCCAATCTATGGCAACTTTATGTAGGGGTATTTTTAATACCTCACCTTCTGGTAAAACGACTCATCAGGATTAAAAAATGACTAAACAAATCATCCATACCAATAAAGCACCCAAGGCAATCGGCACTTATTCACAAGCGGTTAAAGTCGATCACACGGTTTATCTTTCAGGACAGATTCCTTTATTACCTGAAACCATGACGATTATAGACGGTGATATCAGCGATCAAATTACCCAGGTGTTTGACAATTTAAAAGCAGTTGCAGAAGCCGCAGAGGGTACGCTTGCCGACATCGTTAAATTGAATGTTTTTTTAACTGATTTATCAAATTTCCCGTTGGTTAATGAAATCATGGGGCGTTATTTTGAAGAACCCTACCCCGCCCGAGCCGTTATTGGCGTTGCTGCCTTACCTAAAAACGTCGGAGTGGAAATGGATGCGATTATGTTTATAAAGCCCCAAGAATATCCGGCTTCTTGAACCTTGCAAATTAGTACCGCGATGAGGCAAAATTATCCGGATTTATGCGTGATGACAGCGTGAATCTCCTTAATCAATCGGTTGCCAAATTATCAGGGATAGGTTCCCAAACGGCAAACCGTCTCGAAAAGCTAGGTATCCGTGTTATTCAGGATCTTGTTTTTCACCTGCCGTTGCGTTATGAAGATAGAACCCGGATTTATCCTATTGGTTCTTTAAGGGCTGGTATGACAGTACTTATTTGCGGCAAGGTTGAGTTTATTGATATTTTACCCAGAGGTCGCAAAAGCCTGATTTGTCGGATTAGCGACAACACCGGCTTTATCTCTTTAAAGTTTTTTCATTTTAGTGCCAACCAGCACAATACGCTTAAACCGGGGACATTAATCAGTTGTTTTGCCGAGGTACGTCATGGCTTTGGTGGACTGGAAATGGTTCATCCTGATTATCAGATCATTTCAAATCCGGACGCCAAAATTACCGAAACCCGCTTAACCCCCGTTTATCCATTAACAGAAGGCCTTAGCCAAACTACCTTAAGAAAAGCGATAAAACAGGCTTTGAGTCTCTGTGAGAATCAACCCCAGCTATTAATTGACTGGATTCCAGCGACGATTTTAAAAAATTATCACTATCCGTCTCTGGCAGAAGCCATACAAACTTTACACGCGCCCGATGAATCGGTCACGATTGAGGCATTGCAAAATGGCAGTGTGCCTGCGCTGAAACGTTTGGCCTTTGAAGAGCTATTGGCACATCATTTAAGTTTGCGAAAAACCCGAAATAAAATTAAGGCCTGGCAAGCACCGGTGTTCGAAGGTTCCAGCGATAAAGCGATCACAGAACAGTTTTTAAACGCTCTGCCTTTTAAGTTAACGGGTGCGCAACAACGCGTTATTGCAGAGATTGAAGCCGATTGCCGCTTGCAACATCCCATGATGCGATTGGTGCAGGGCGATGTCGGGTCAGGTAAAACCATTGTTTCTGCTTACGCCGCTTTACTTGCGTTAATGGCGGGTTATCAGGTGGCCGTTATGGCACCGACAGAGTTATTGGCAGAACAACATAAACGTAATTTTAGCGGGTGGTTTGAAGGTTTTCAGGCAAAAGTCGTTTATCTGACCGGGCAAGTTAAGGGCAACGCCCGCAAAGAGATTTTACAAAGTTTGGCGGAGGGTTCGGCGGGCATTATTATTGGCACGCATGCGTTATTTCAGGAGAGCGTAAGCTTTTATCGCTTGGGCTTGGTTATTATTGATGAACAACACCGGTTCGGTGTGCATCAACGGATGGCGTTAAGAGAAAAAGGCCAGCAGGGCAATACCCGTCCGCATCAATTAGTTATGACGGCAACGCCGATTCCCCGCACCTTGGCCATGTTGCAATATTCCGATCTGGATATTTCCATTATCGATGAACTGCCACCTGGTAGAAAACCGATTGTAACCAGCGTCATTCCTGCCGAACGCCGCGCAGAAGTTATCGACCGGATTAACAGTTGGGTCAGCAAAAAAAAACAGGTTTATTGGGTTTGTACCTTGATAGAAGAGTCAGAAGTGTTGGAGTGTGAAGCCGCTGAAAAAACCGCCGAACAGCTGACACTGGCTTTGCCCGAGGTGCGTGTTGCCTTGATTCACGGGCGCATGAAAAGTGCCGATAAAGACTCCATTATGCAGGCCTTTAAAAAACACGAGATTGATTTGCTGGTTGCCACGACGGTCATCGAAGTGGGGGTTGATGTACCTAATGCAGGCTTAATGATTATTGAAAATCCGGAACGTTTGGGGCTGTCCCAATTGCATCAATTACGGGGACGAGTCGGGCGAGGGCAGGACGATAGTTACTGTTTGCTGATGTATCAATCGCCCTTATCCGACACCGCCCGTCAGCGTCTGGGTATTTTAAGGGACAGTAATGACGGCTTTGTTATTGCCGAAAAAGACCTGCAATTACGCGGTCCCGGTGAGGTGATGGGCACACGCCAAACCGGCGCTATCAATTTTAAAATTGCCGATTTAGCCAGAGACGTTGGTTTGCTGGATGCTATCCAACAAACCGGCGATAAAATTTTCACCGAAGCGCCTCAAGCCATACAACCTTTGTGTGATCGTTGGCTGGGGTCATCCACCGATTATGCAGAGGTTTAGTTTACTTTGACCACCCAAAGTTTTTTATTTAACCGCGAACCGGTATGGCAAGAAAATCGCCAAGGTTTGCGCCATAAATTGCCTGGCAATGTCCAGTCATGGATGTATGAATCCGGTTCCCTAACCCAACGACTACGTGACTATTACGGTGCCGGTGTTGCTGTTAAAGTCTTGCTGCAACGCTGGCAAACGCCTTTTTTAAGTGAGCGTCGTTTGCTTAACTTGCCGGAACATCAATACAGCTTAACGCGAGAAGTATTACTTTATGTCAGCGGCAAGCCATTGATTCTGGCGAGAACCATCATTCCGGCTGCTACCGTCAAAACCGCTAAAAGCAATTTATCAAGGTTAGGTAACCGCCCGTTGGGTGAAATTATTTTTTCTTATCCCAAGCTGGAACGCATCGCGATGGATATTACCTTAATTAACCCGTTGCTATGGACGCAGCCAGCGCTAGATGAAGTTAATATCAAGCAGCCGCTATGGGGCAGGAGAACGGTTTACGGCATTGCTCATCAGCACATGCTGGTCAGTGAGTTTTTTTTGCCGGAAGTTTTGACTACCAACTTAACGCGGGACATAGTCGAGACTTAATCGTTCGTCCTGAGCCAGTCGAAGCATGAGCGGTTAAGTCGTTCATGGTTCGACAGGGCTCTCCTGAGCGGCATACGAAGGGCTCACCACGAACGGCTTAACCTAAAACTGTCCTGTCTTAAGTTGGTACCCGAAATTTTAAGGGGTTTTTAGAAGGTATCCCGCCACGACTGATGCTGTAGATATTATCCACAACGTCCCCCTATGCGTCCGAAACGATGACGGGCATAAACTCAGTATAGGCAAATCTCCCCTTCAACCAAGAACCGGATTTTGGCGTTGCCAGTATTAATTATGTTTTAAAAAGAGTTACTTTCCAAAATCGAATGCCTATAATGTACATAAATATTGTACAGAATAGGAGTGTGTATGAACTCAGTCAATGTCACCGAATTACGCCAGCACTTGCCTGACTATCTTAAGCAAGTACAACAAGGTGAAGAAATTGCAATTACCTTGCATGGCAAAACCATCGCCCGTATCGTGCCGGATCGTAAAGAAAGCCGACGTGAAGCTGCCTTGAAACGCTTGGAAGCCTTGCGTGGCAAAGTTATTATCGGTGATATTCTCGCCCCCTTGGATGAAGAATGGACGGGCGATGCTGACAATCTGTGATACTAATATCCTGCTTTTTTGGGCAGATCGCAGGGATCGCTTAACCGCTCCAGCCCTGGAAGCACTGGAAAACGGACGAGCACAAGGTGATCTTGCCTGTGCCGCCATTAGTTTTTGGGAAATTGCTTTGCTGTTTCGCAAAAACCGTCTGGTTTTACCAGCGCAACATACCCCCACTTCTTACATGGAAGACATTGTTGATTCGCTTGATTTAACTATTCTCCAGCTCACACCCGCCATTGCTGCCTTGGCTGAAAGCGGTATTATTGCTCATGGTGATCCCGGCGACAGATTGATTGCAGCGACCGCTATGACACATCAGGCACCTCTTATCACTGCGGATGGAAAACTCCGCGCCACGCCAGGTTTACGGTGCATTTGGTAAGGAACGTGCATGAAATAACTTGACCATTTATATTCCCTCACCCCAGACCTCTCACAGAGGGTATAGGTATCTACACAAATAAAAGTAGCGTCATTCCGGCAGGGAGAGCAATGCGAGGGTTGGTCGGAATCCAGGGCACAGGGATGTGAAAAATCAGATCAAAAATAGCTTCATGTAGCTAAAAAATGGTTTGCGTAATTCAATATTGCCATCCATGGCATCTGGATCCCGGCAATCCCTGCCGGGATGACGATCTATGTAGATATCTATGCGCAGAGGGCTGGGGTGGACGATGATGTTGTCAAACGCCCTTACTGCGATTTTCCATACGTCTTAAAAACTCACTCATAATCAGCCGATACAATTCATCACCCAGATATTTGTCTTCAACGCCGCTATCGATATTCGGGTTGTCATTGACTTCTATCACATAGCCTTTGCCGTTCTTTTCTTTAACATCAACGCCGTACAAGCCGTTGCCTATGGGTTGCGTCGCTTTTAAAGCGGCTTCCAACACGGCTTTGGGCACTTCAAAGGTTGGCAGGGTTTCAAAATGGCCGCTATCAATTCGGCTTTCATGATGGTGGTAGATTTGCCAATGGTTTTTAACCATATAATAACGGCAGGCGTATAAAGCCCGGTTATTAAAAATACCGATGCGCCAGTCAAATTCAGTATAAAGAAATTCCTGAGCCAAGAGCAGGGCGGATTTTTGAAACAATTCCTCAACTTTAAGATTAAGTTCCTGCCGGTTATTAACTTTAACAATGCCCCTCGAAAATGAGCCATCCGGAATTTTAATGACCATCGGAAAGCCCGCTTCGTTTTCCACTCTATCCAGATGCAAGGCATTACCCTTGTGGAGTAGCCAGGTTTTGGGGCTGGGTACGTGATGCGTTCTAAATAAATCAGCGAGATAGACTTTGTTGGCGCAGCGCAGCATGGAGGTGGGGTCATCAATAACAACCAAACCTTGCGCTTCGGCTTTTTTTGCAAAGCGGTAAGTATGATGATCAATGCCGGTGGTTTCGCGGATAAACAACGCATCAAATTCGGGTAAGCGCCCATAATGCTGCTGGGATATGAGTTCAACTTCTATACCCAGTTCCCGGCCAATTTTTATAAACTTTTTAAGAGCGCCCCGATTACTGGGCGGTAACTGTTCTTCCGGATTAATCAACATGGCAAGGTCATAACGTGCCGCCTTACGCGCACGGCCTTTGCGCCAGACTTTTTTACTGAATTTATCCAGTGCTTCGGCAAATACAGTTTGCTGCGGATCATCAAGAACTCGATGCGAGACGGGTTTTAAACCGTTTATTTCCCATTGCTGTCGAAACACCAGCGACACTTCCAGAACCGGACACGAAAAACGATCAAACAGTTGCCTTGCCAATTCCTGAAAAGCCGGATCAGCGGTGGTGCCAAAATAACTTAACAGGGTTATTTCATTATTCGGGTTAACCCGACTTTTAAACGCACGCGTTAAAGTCGGTGACAGGTCTTCAAGTTGGAGCTGGTAAAGCGCTTTTTTACCCAAGTCATTAAGTACTTTAACAGACGGAATAACATGATGCCCTCGGGCTTCTGCCAACAATGAGCAGTAATAACCATCGGAAAGGTAACTATAGCTACTGCAAAGATTGATAACGCGTACCCGTTGTTCCGATTCACCTTGTCCGGTTGCCAGATAAGTTTCAAAGGTAATTACTTGATCGCTAGGGTAATAAGGGTTCCAGTCAGAAAGATTGTCAACAACCAGTAGGGTGCGTGCCATGGCAAAAGTAATCCTGTAATAAATTAGCTATAGATTTTTATGCATCCCACACGGTTAAAAAAGGATGAGTCGTTACAAAAAGAAAAAGAATGGTAATGATAAAAAATAGTTTGACCGCTTATACCTAAAGTTTGGTGGTTGTGTATCAGGGCTACTTTAGTCTGTCAGCGGAACCGAATGGTCGTAAAGTGTTTCCGGCGCGATGTCGATATCACCAGGCCAGGTAACGGTGCCATAATTTACGGAAGCCAGCGAAAAATATCCCGGATTTTCCAAGCGAAGAAACACCGGGTAATGTAAATAGGGGCGCATGTCGAAGCATCTTGTCTCGCCGCTATTAAAAGTAAGAATTAACCTAAAGTCGGGAGTCGCCTTAACGGAATTAACCATAATCATCAACAGCCCCTTAACGCAACGGATCGATCGGGAATATGGGCTCACCTTTTGCCGCCAGTGCCCAATCAGCCATTAGTTCTTCTTCGTGGATGGCTATCCAGGCTTGCACCAAACGCAACTTCTTGGCTGGTAAATCGCCCCCGAGTAGATTTCCCTCAGGAATTGAGATGACAGCTTGATTACCTTGGTATTCCACATGAAGGTGTGGCAAGTTATGCTGTTGTGTATCCATAAAAAGCATCCGGACAATGATGCCGTAAAACATACTGATGGTGGGCATTGTGCAACTCCTGATGATGCAGTATAAATCCAAAATATTATCTTAACATAAGATAAACGTGGCGAGTCTTTGATTAAGGCAACTCGCAAAAAATAACCACCTCCCTATCGTTCAGACGCTCCGGCATCAATGCCATTAAGTTAAGCATACAACTGGAGTAAAACAGCTTTAGCTGTTTTTACAGGCAATAGCTGAAGCGATTGCACTCCAGTTTTTTTAAACAACTTGCGTTAACTTAACGGCATTGACGCTCCAGCGTGGGAACCAGGCGAAAGTGAAGTATAATTTTGTAAGCTGTCAGGGTTTATTAAAAGAGTTTGCAAGGTTAAGGAATAATAGTTCAGATTTAACTTAACCGGGGCTATGCTATCAAAAAACACCAGGTAATTCTAAATGTCTTCTTATCTTCCTTTTACCACTATTGATACCGCGCTATTTCCTGCCAATTATGGTATCGGCAGGCAGCGTTGGTTAGCGGCGCTTGGCAAAGAAAAACACTGTTTTTCTTATGCTTGCTTAGGCACCAGTCCTCAAGGCGAAGCGCTGTTTACCGATACCGTCTGGATTGGCTCGGAGGATGCCGTAAAGGTTGTGGTATTAATCGGTGGTACGCATGGCGTGGAGGGTTTTGCTGGCAGTGCGATTGAAACGGATATGCTTTGTTTACTGGCTGGCGGACACCTTGTTTTGCCGGCTAATACCGCATTATTAATAATACATGCCTTAACACCGTGGGGTTATGCCTGGTTGCGCCGTTGTGATGCCGACGGGGTTGATCTTAATCGCAATGTGGTCGATTTTTCAGCACCCTTGCCGGAAAATAGCGGTTATGAAGCCCTTAAACCGGCGTTATTATTAAAGGATGCACAGCAACGAAAACACGCCTTTACAGCATTTGAACAAGCGCAGGGTCGTGAAGCATTTGAAAAAGCCCTTAGTGGGGGACAATATACCGATCCCGTTGGCCCTTTTTATGGCGGATTGGCACCGGCGCATGGGCGAGATGTCATTGAAGATTTACTGTCGAAATATGCCCTGCAACAACGTGATCTGGCGGTTATTGATATTCATACCGGCTTGGGTTCTTTTGGTTACGGTGAAATTATTTGTGACCATCAACCGGATAGTCCGGCAATAAAAGTGGCGCGTGACTGGTACGGCGATTCCGTCACCTTACCTTGGCTCGGCACCTCAAGTTCCGTACCCAAGCAGGGTTTGCTGGATTACGCCTGGCACGCCATTATGAATGCACGCAGTTGCTACATCACACTTGAATTTGGCACCTACAGAACGGATCAATTATTTGAAGTGCTGCTACGTGATCATCAACTCTGGGCGCAAGCGGATAATGATTTGGCGAGGCTGGCGCATAGTCGGATAATGAAACAATACTTTTGTCCGGATGACAAAGCCTGGCGGGAAATGGTGTTGTTTCGCGCCAGACAAGTGATTAGCCAGGCAATAAAGGGAATATCCACTTGACTGTTTTAATTCGTAACGCCCAACTAACGGATATAGATGCGCTGGTCGCGCTGGAAACGGCTTGCTTTGAAACTGATAGATTAAGTCGGCGCAGTTTTAAACACTGGCTGGCTGCAGATCATCGCGCGTTACTGGTTGCCGACGTAGAAAAAACCGTCGCCGGTTATATTCTGATTATTTATCATCCGGGCACACGGCTGGCCAGAATCTATTCGATTGCCGTATCTCCCCAACACCGGGGTTTGGGGCTTGCCAAACAACTCATGGCCGCAGGCGAACAAGCCGCTAATGAGGATGGTCGGTTATATCTGCGTCTTGAAGTGAGTGTCGATAACACGCCGGCAATCAAACTCTATGAAACGCAGGGTTATCAAAAATTCGGTATCTACCGGGATTATTATCAAGATCATAAAGATGCCATACGTTATCAAAAACGTATCCGCCGTTATCGCGATACCCTGCAGCATCGCTCAGTACACTGGTTAAGACAAACCACCCCGTTTACCTGCGGGCCTGCGGCGTTGATGATGGCAATGCACGGCATCAATCGCGCTTATCAGCCCTCACAAGAAGAAGAAATTAATCTATGGCGTGAAGCCACCACTATTTTTATGACCTCCGGACACGGCGGTTGTCATCCGATTGGTTTGGCTTTGGCGGCCAAACGCCGGCAATTTTCTGTAGAAGTCTGGATAAATCAAACGACAACGTTATTTATTGATGGCGTGCGAAACGAAGAAAAAAAGCAGATCGTTGAACTGGTTGATACCTGCTTTAAGCGCCAGGCAGCAGAGCAGGGCATTACCCTGCATTTTGCCAATATTACCCAAAACGAATTGATTGCAGCCTTTAAAGCCGGTGCTATTCCAGTGATACTGATTAGCACTTTTTTATTGGACAGAAAAAAAGCGCCGCATTGGGTGGTAATGAGCGGCTTTGATGATGATTGTTTGTATATGCATGATCCCGATCCCGATGATGGACGCCAAAGTGAAATTGACTGTCAGTTTATTCCCATTGCCCGCGAAGATTTTGACCGCATGTCCTGTTTTGGTAAAAACAGATTAAGGACAGCGGTTATCATTTGGCCGGGATGACGAGTGGGTGCGCATCGCGCACCTAAAATCGCATCCACTAACCGTTTTATTTACACCACAATTTATTGTTTTTTTCTACCTGTAGCGTAATTAGGGTTCTTTCTTTGGCATGGTTGTGGTGCGCGATACGCACCCTACTACTGCGTTGTTCAACCATCCTGCATCCATACAATTTGCCACAGCAACTCTCTCCAGCAGGCGGCAGGCGAGGTAGCTTGTGCCTGCTGTAACTCATTGTTTCATTGAGCGTAAAAGTTGTGTAGATAGCTATGCCTAAAAACACGGGTAAAATTATTCTAAAAATAGAATACTTGTACAAAACTTGTACTACACTTGGACAGTGATGAGCATTTACCTGTTGGGTACGATAGCCGTGAAATCTTTTCTGTCTGGGAATGTGGATAAAATAAAACCACCCCTGTTTTATGGGTAAGCCGGTCGTGTAGGTACTATTTTATCTACTCTTGCAGATGCTCAACTATGTTTGGCAAGTTTGCCGGCTCAAAATGAAAGATGTTTAAAACAATTTTTTTATTTCTAAACTCTACTTTTTATAGAATTATTATCAACTATGATTACTAAGGAAGAGCGATTAATAGCGGGTGTTTTAATTTTTTTAAGTTAAAAAGTGTTATCAATACTGGACAAAGAAAGTAACAATCTATGAATTATAAAAAACGTAACCTTATTCTTTTTCAGCCACCAAAATTTGGAAATCAAATTGCCGGTCAATTATTGGCGCATGATTGGGAGGTGTATATTGCCAATGATCTTGAGCAGGCATCTGATTTATTGGATAAACATATATTCAAGGTAGGGTTATGTTTGATTGATGAGAGTTGTAACGATAATGCTGCGTGTTTGGTCGGCAAGAAGTGTTTAAGCAGCCAGTACACAAATGAGCGGCAATTGACTGACCTAAACCGGCTATTCAATTCGCCGGTAAACATTAACTGGATAATGGGCTTGCCAGAAGAGTGTACGCCAAAAACTGCACCCAACTCTGTTGAAAGCAAGTTAATAGCCGAATATTGCTACAACTACACAACTTTTCCTATGGACATCGGTCACCTGTTGGTCACTTTGGGCCATGCTTATGGAGTCAATGAGATCAATAAATCTTCTGAAAAACAAAAGAACGAATTCCCTGCCAGCTTTGGAATTATTGGCAACAGTCCCTTAATGGTTAATTTATTCAGTCTGCTTCAAAAAGTGGCTAAAGAAGACTGTTCGGTTCTTATCGAAGGAGAAACCGGAACCGGTAAGGAATTGGTCGCCAACGCCATTCATGATTATTCCAGCCGTTCTGCACAGCCACTGGTTGCTATCAACTGTGGTGCATTTCCAAAAGATTTGATTCAGGCAGAGTTGTTTGGTTATGAAAAAGGGGCATTTACCGGAGCACTGCAACGTAAAATTGGTTGTATTGAATCGGCGCAGGGTGGAACCCTGTTTTTGGATGAGATTGGTGATTTACCCTTTGAGCAGCAAATAAATCTGTTACGCTTTCTTGAGGAGAGAACCATTACGCGTGTGGGTGGATCAGAAAAAGTTGCTATTGATGTGCGCGTCATTACCGCTACGCATGTGGACTTAAAAGAAGCCGTTCAGAATGGAACTTTCAGGGAGGATCTTTATTATCGTCTCGGCGTGCTGCAAATAAAAACGCCGCCGTTACGGGACAGGGGCAGTGACATAGAGCTGCTTGCCTATTATTATTTCAATAAATTCTCTGCAAACAGAACCTATAAGGCGAAAGGATTTCATGCGGATTCTCTTTTCCTGTTAAAAAATTATGAATGGCCAGGCAATATCCGGCAATTAATGAACAATATTCGTCATGCAATCGTGGTATCCGAAAATAGTCTCCTGACCCCGTCCGACTTGGGGCTTGAGCGACGTTACAAAGAACGTATGCTGCAAACTCTTGAAGAAGCGCGTGCCGTTGTTGATCGTGAGTTGATTCTTACCAGTTTGAGACATACCAGCAACAATATGAGCCGCGCCGCAGAAGCGCTGGGTATTTCCCGTGTCAGTCTGTATCGGTTGATTAACAAGTATGAAATATCCAATATGGATACCTAACTGAAGCTATAAATCAATCAATTGTATGCTTTGTAATTGCCATCCATGGCAACTGGATTCCGGCCAACCCTCGCTTCGCTCTCCCTGCCGGAATGACGGCTCTGTAAATAAAATAGAGCCAAAAATTTAATACTTGATCTTCAAGTTTTCTTGCCTTGACTTTATAGGAGCTAGATAACCAGCAACCTAACGACCAATAGATGTAGGCCGGAATAAGGCTTTTCAAGCGTAAGCGAGTTGAGCGTTTCCGGCATGATTAACGAGTGTGCCGGAAACGCCACCACGCGCTACGCTTGGGTGGTCTTATTCCGGCCTACGCCTAATGCTTGTTATCACTGAATTCCCCGAAATCAAGAATTAAAAACTTGAAGTTTGAGTTTTACGATTTAGCATTACCCAACTGATTTTTCAGGTTTAAGATTAAGCTTCCCTCATTCCCCCTCTCTCACTTAAAACTCCCCGTAAATAATTATCGGCAGAGGAGAATTTAAACCATCTCTCCTATCCCCTTTTTTTCAAAGAGGTGGACTTAATAATTACCTCGCAGTAACCCGAATATCAATTTTGTAACAGTTCAAAATAATCGGAAGTTGCGTTTTTGTACCCCGCTGGTTGTCGCCTTTAAGAGGGCATAAAGGGCTTCCGATTATCACGTCAACGACCATTTAATAATACAAAGCCACCTGGTTAAAGGCCTGTATCTCGAACGCTTCCAACAAATCATGACTCTGCAATGGCAAATTGATTTTGCCATGACCACCTTGAATCACTTTTTCAATATCGGCTGTATCAGAATTATTACAGTGATTTGGTCGGTTATTCCTAAGTCCCCCGCTTTATGTATTAAAAATATTACAGTAACTCCCCCGTAGTTAGCGTTAACTTTATAATATAAATGTAATTTATTTATTAATATCAGTGCCTTAAGTGAGTTGGCACTATCATTGCTTTAACTGTCATAGCTATTATATTCTCTGAATAGAGCCCAAGGGATTGAGGTTCGATCTGGCGGAAATGATGGGCTAACGTGAGGAAGCATAGCTTAAGTATATTTTAATGACTTAATTAAAAGTCACTTCCCTTATTTAAATCCCTGATTAACGAAGGTGTCAAAATGAAAGTAAAACAAACAAACGTTGTGGATGCATCCGATACAACGTGCTTAGGTAAAAATTTCCTGCGCAGATCCATTCAAGTTGTGCTGGCCGGTTCCATGCTGGCTAGCGGCATGGCCTCGGCGGTATTGCTGGATCATGGTCCGTCGGATGCAGTCATAACTTTTCCGCAGTGGTATCGTGATACCGAAGGATTGGCGCTGGGCTTGTGTAGATCAACAACAGCCTTCTGTTTTCCGCTGGCTGCAAATCCCGCAGGTTTTCCCGGTAATATCGGCGATGAGGCCTTTTATAGTTTGGTTGAGTTTAAAAATACAGCCACAGGATCTGATTTCCAATATCGCTATCTTGGCGCTTTAGAGGCCTCTTATCTGCCAGGTCCTACGCCCAAGCATGGTGATGAAACCGTGTTTGCCCGGATTCGGATTACGTTTAATTTTAATGATGCCAACAAAAATGGTACTTACACGGTAACACATCCCTTTGGCGTTCATACTTTTGAAAATGTGCAGGCAACTGCAAAAACCAATTTGATTGGCTCACAAGCGGCTAATTTCTTCACTGTGGATATTCCCTTGGGAAACGGGTTTGACGGCGCGTTGGCAGGTCCGGTAGGTCCCTTTATTAAATGGGATACGGATCTTCCCCTGGTTTCCGGTGCAGAAGAATTCGTTGGTGATCCCACTATTCCACATACTTTTACCGGCAGTCCGTTCGGTACCAATTTTATTCGAGTACAGGGGCCGGTTGGCTCTAACCTGGATGGTTTGGGTAACGATTTTATTGAAGAATCCTTGGGCAGTGTTCTCGGTCAGAAATGGACAGCGCCGATTGCTCAGGCGTTGAAAGTGGATGCAGCTTATAAAGTTCGTAAATCGGGCATCAATGGTGTTGATGTTTGGGCAACGTCAACGCCCAACCAAAGATTAATCGTCACGGGTGAGGGTATGCCAAGTCTGCAACTGTTCCCAAGTGGTGTAGTGGCCGGCAAATATCATGGTCATATCGAGTATCCCTCAACGCAAGCAGTTCCGCCGCAAATTACCGTGACCAATCTGAGCAGCAACCCGGTGAATAGTGTATCGACGGGGCTTGAAGATGGCGTTGAAATCAGTCAGGCGAGTTTTGACACCGCAACACGTCAAATTCTGGTTGTCGCGCATTCCTCCGATGAGGTTACCAATCCAGCTTTGGTGGTAGAGGGTTTAACTGGCGCAATACCCACTGTGCCGGTTACTCCAGCAGCATTAACTACCGCAATGACACAGGCGCAATGTCCGTCTACGGTCGCTAGTCCGGTTAACGTCTGTTTCTCGGGTTCTTTGCCGGATTCTATAGAGCCACCTGAAAGCATTTCGGTAATTTCAACTGAATCAGGTTTTCATGCTGATCATTTTTTAAGCATAAACGGCGCTCCGCAAAATCCGGTGAATCCACCGGTTGCTACAAATATTGCAGCCCCCGGCTATACAGTCAGTACGGGCGGAGCAACAGCGCTAACGGATGCTCTGCCGGCTGATGCGTTGATTATTCAGCAACCACAAAACGGAACGATTGCTCTCGTTAACAGTGTATGGACTTTTACCCCTAATGCAACGGCGGCAGTCGGTACCGACAGCTTTAAGTTTGTTCTACAAGCGGCTAATAATGCGCCGGTTTCCAACGTGGCTACCGGTAATTTGACGTTGCTGTTTAATCCAACTGCGCCTACGGCTGTTGCGGATCAGTTTGCGGCGACCTATGCGGGAACTGCAGCCGCCAAAACCAAAACGGTGACCATATTGGGTAATGACAAACCGGCTTCTGTTAATGCGCTTGATAATATCAACCCTGCCAGTTTGACCATTGTGACCCCACCTACCAAAGGTAATTTGGTCAAGCTTGCTTCCGGCCAAATCACGTATGTGACCAAAACAGCCACAGCAGCATCGGGTGGAGCAGACTTTTTCACTTACAGGGTGAATAACTCGTCCACTCCGGCTCTAACGTCCAACACGGTAAGAGTGGATGTTACCAACTTTTCGGCGGCTGAAGCGGTTGCTGTTACCAGTGCAAGATACACCATAGCCTCAGGAAAGTGGGTTGTTGTCGGTACAACAAGCTGGTTCGGTGCCAATCTGACACAAACGAACGCTACCTGCTGGACGGGTACGGGCGCTACTCCAACCGTTGCCACGTTGATCGGTACGGTTCCGGTTGATAACACCGGTGCTTTCCAGTTGGCACCGTTGACTGCCCCTGCAGGTATCAATAATGGCTCCTTGAGATGTAAGACCTCAAATGGCGGATTGGCCGCCGGAGTTACGGTGGCTAAATAAGTCATCGCGGTTCTCCAGGCAGTAAACTTTTTCCACCGGCATTTACACGATGCCGGTGGCGAATTTTTAAAAGGCTGGGGAGGCAGATGCTTAAAGGGTAGATGTAATAAACACTGAAGAAGTTCTAACCAAATCATTCAATGCCTATCCCTACAGCATGATTTACCTCTGCCAAAAATTATTAGGCTATAACGAACATTCATAAGGAAATTAGCATGAAAAATTTAAAACTCATTAGTCTGGCGGTCGTATGCGTCGGGCTAAGTTCTCAGGCGCAGGCAGCCCCGAACTTGATTTCCGCAATGGGAAATGGGGCAACGACCTATTCCCTGTTTATTGTGGATAGCGCAAAAGCTCTTAAGGACGGGTTCACTGTCCCACAGGCGCAGACTGCTCTGCAAACTGAATTAGATCTAAATACAACTGCGCCCAAATTAACTGCTTGTTATGTGGCGGGTGATCTTAATATTACCCCGGTTAATTGCGGTAACGGTGCAATTCAGTTCCGTAATGCCGATTTTTACACTTACAACATACCCTCAAATATTAAGATTTATCCAATGAGTAAAACCTTGAATTCACTGTTTCTTGAAACTCAGGGAGCAAACTTTCTTTCTTCGACCACTAATGCTGTCGGCCAAATTATTCCAGGTGATACTACCGGTCGGGTGGTGAATGTACACTTTAAACAACGGGTGGCGCAATTCGGCATGTTGGTCGATGCAGGGCAGGCAGGCGCACCTTCTGTCAGCGGCATTCAGTTTCTTGTAAATCGTCAAACAACTCAGGTGCAGACGCTAACCGGCGGTGTACCGACTTTCGCTGGAGTAGAGGACGCAGCCGGCTTTACCGATGTCACCATCATTACCTCGGGTGAAATCGGTTCTACAACAGAAGCACGCGCCTGGATTGCCGACCATTTCTCTTTTGTGCCTTTGGCCGCTTTCTAAGGAAGATAATCATGAAAATTAAACCCGCACAAAACAATTTTTTATGGACGGTTTGTCTTGGGACCTGCTTACCTTTTGCCGTAGCCAATGCAGCACCCCAATACAGTGTTTCCGACCTTGGCAGCTTGGGAGGTATGTATAGTATAGGCTTGGGTGTCAATAACAGCGGATTGGTCAGTGGTTTATCGCATCTTGTCGGTAATATATCTGAACACGCTATCGTTGGACAGGCTCTGTCCTTGCCGCAAGATCTCGATAGTTTGGGCGGAAGTTACAGTCAAGCCTATAGCATTAACAACTTGGGGCAGGTGGTTGGTTCCGCAACGCTTTTGGGAGATACGGTTTATCATGCGTTTCAATGGGATGGTGGCGCTACTCCGCCACTGGTTGCGCTTAAGGATCTCAAAGCGTTAGTTGCTTTAGGCAACAGTCGGGCCTTTTCGATTAATGATAAGGGGCAGGCTACGGGCTTTTCGTCTACATCTATTGGCACCGAGCACGCAGTCATTTGGGATAATACCGGAGTGATAACGGATTTGGGTACTCTTGATGGAACCGGTAACAGCTACGGTAGCGTTATTAACGCGACCGGCGAGGTAGCCGGTTTTTCATCGTTAACCGGTAACAAGTCTACTCATGCGGTCTTGTGGTCCAACGGCACCAAAAAAGACTTGGGTACCTTAGGCGGTAGCCATAGTGCCGCTTATGGCCTTAATACACTCGGCGAAGTAGCGGGTAGTGCCACAACCGAATTGGATGTCGCGCAACATGCCTTTTTGTGGCAGCCTAACCAGCTTCCGCAGATGAAGGATTTGGGTACCTTGGGCGGTACTTTTAGTGAAGCGCATGGTATTAGCAGAAACAGTGATGTGGTGGGTGTTTCTACTACCGCCAATAATGCCGTTCAAAAAGCTTTTCTATGGCAAAGTGGTTTGGGTCTTCAGGATCTTAATACCTTGATTGACCCTGCCAGCGGTTGGACGCTAATGGAGGCGCAAGCCATCAGTGATGACGGCACTTATATTACCGGTGTGGGTATGGTTAATGGTGAGCGTCATGCCTTTTTGCTCAAGAGCCTTATTACAGATACCACGCCGCCTAAAATCAGCTTTTTAATTACACCGTCAGCCCCCGGCGTATCCGGTTGGTATCAGACGGCGCCAAGTTTAACCTGGTCTGTAACGGATTTAGAGTCGGCCATTTCTTCCAAGGTCGGCTGTATTGATGCACCCTTGATCAGTAATACCATTGCTGCAGGTCAAGTTTTTTCTTGTGCAGCGACCAGCGCCGGTGGCACTGCGCTTGCAGTAAACACCCCTGTACTGAAAGTGGATGCCGTGCCGCCGGTATTGGCCGGTGTTCCTGTCGCATTCACAAAAGCGGCTACGGCTTTGACCGGTGCAGTAGTAACTTACACAGCACCGACTGCCTCTGATACTTTCTCCGGTGTCAGTCCTGCCGGCGTTAGTTGTGCACCGGCTTCCGGAGCAACTTTCGCTATCGGGTCCACTCCCGTTAACTGTTCGGTTAGCGACCTTGCCGGCAATACCAGCAGCGCCGGTTTTACGGTGACTGTCGCCGATCAGACCGCGCCGCTAGTCAGCTACCAGCTTTCACCCGTTGTACCGGCCTCCGGTTGGTATAAAACGACACCAGGAGTTGCTTGGTCTGTGACTGATGCAGAGTCGGCTATTTCGTCCAAAGTGGGTTGTAGTTTGGTGCCTGTTAATGGTCAGACACTTTCATGTACGGCAACCAGTGCCGGTGGCACTACCGGTCCCATAGTAACGCCTGTGCTTAATGTAGACACTACGTTGCCAACTTTTGTCGGTGTTCCTGCCGCGATTACAAAAGCGGCGACGGGTTTGACCGGTGCAGTGGTCACTTACACGGCACCGACTGCTGCGGATACTTTCTCCGGTGTCAGTCCTGCCGGTGTTAGTTGTGCCCCAGCCTCTGGTGCTACTTTCGCTATCGGATCCACTCCCGTTAACTGTTCGGTTAGCGACCTTGCCGGCAATACCGGCAGCGCCGGTTTTACGGTGACTGTCGCCGATCAGACCGCGCCGCTAGTCAGTTACCAGCTTTCACCGGTTGCACCTGCCTCCGGTTGGTATAAAACGACACCGAGTGTTGCCTGGTCTGTGACTGATGCAGAGTCGGCTATTTCGTCCAAAGTGGGATGTAGTTTAGTGCCTGTTAATGGCCAGACACTTTCATGTACGGCAACCAGTGCTGGTGGCACTACCGGTCCAATAGTAACGCCTGTGCTTAATGTAGATACTACGTTGCCAACTTTTGTCGGTGTTCCTGCCGCGATTACAAAAGCGGCAACCGGTTTGGCCGGTGCAGTGGTCACTTACACGGCACCGACTGCTGCGGATACTTTCTCCGGTGTCACTCCAGCCGGTGTTAGTTGTGCCCCAGCCTCCGGCGCTACTTTTGCTATCGGGTCCACTCCCGTTAACTGTTCGGTTAGCGATCTTGCCGGCAATAGCAGCAGCACCAGCTTTGTGGTTACTGTCGCCGCTGATCAGACTCCGCCATTAGTCAGTTATCAGGTTACACCGGCCGCGCCTGGCGTATCCGGCTGGTATAGAACGGCACCCGGTGTTGCCTGGTCTGTCACTGATACGCAGTCGGTTATTTCCTCCAAACTGGGTTGTATTGATGCACCTTTGGTAGGTAATACCACGTCTGCAGGTCAATT
>CAIUYS010000658.1 GCA_903903365.1 uncultured Methylococcaceae bacterium | reverse complement strand
CGACAATATGTTCCAAGAGTCAAATTTTTTTGAAAAATACTATCCATATAAGGAATGTCTCACCTGCGTAGGCACAGAAGATGGCTCTGGCTTGGAACTGCAGTACCCAGGTGTGCATTTTGTGCCAGTAGCTGGTGGTCAGCTTCTACCTTTTCCGGATAAGCACTTCGATATCGCTTTCAGCAACGCCGTCATTGAGCATGTTGGCAATCGCGAAAGCCAAAGCTTCTTTGTCCGAGAAATTCTCAGGGTCTGCAGAAGATTTTTCATTACCACACCTAATCGTTGGTTCCCAGTTGAGGTGCACACTGGGTTGCCATTGTTGCACTATCTAGCGCCGGCCACATTCCGTTCGCTCATAAGCCGAACTCGTTATCGGTTCTGGTCATTAGAGAATAACTTAAATTTATTGACCCGTTCAGAGTTTACTCAACTCTTTCCCCGTCAGGCCGATGTTACGGTGGAATTTCAAGGAATTGGATTGGGAAACTTAACCTCTAACTTGGTTGCATATGGCAATGGTGAGTAAGATGTTCTTTACGTACTGCCCTGCCTGCAAACACCCACAATTTACTACTCTGTTTATGTACCAAGATTATCCTGTGCAACAGTGTCAAGCCTGCAGTTGGGTCTTCCTTAATCCTCAGCCTTCTGAAGAGATTTTAGCTGGGATTTATTCAGAGGATAATTTTCTTGGTTCACGATCGGCAGAGGCCAGTAGGCTTGTCTCACGGCTCAAGCGAAAGACAGCTCAGTTGTATTTGGATCATGCTCTCCAATCTGGTGGGCCACGCGAAGGCAAACTTTTGGAAGTTGGCTGTGGTCATGGAGAATTGTTGGTAGAAGCAGCTGCGCGCGGTTACGAAGTCTGTGGTTTGGATGTGTCACCTTCTGCAGTCCGCGTTGCGAATGAATCTTTGGGTCAGGAATTAGTCGCCTGTAATACACTTGAACAGGCTGGACTGCCCTCTGCTGAATTTGATATATGCGTCTGTATTGATGTCATTGAACACGTGCGGGATCCACTCGCTTTTCTGGTAGAGGTCCATCGGGTATTAAAGCCGGGTGGCACCCTCCTGATGGTTGTACCTGCCTTTGATAGCGGAATTGCCCGTTTTCTTGAGAAACGCTGGTTTGAACTTAAAATTGAACATCTGCATTATTTTGGCCGCGCTACGGCTCAGAACATACTTGCTCGATCAGGGTTTCGATCCATAAAAGTTGGCACGAATCGTCGTCTTCTTACGCTCGATTATGTGGTTGAGCATTTCATGCGTTATCCAGTGTCTGGCATTAGTTCGGTACTGGCATTAATAAGCCGATTTATCCCTTTTTCCCTTCGTCAACGTCCATTTACAACTCCCACCAGTAGCATCACAATCCTGGCTCGCGCGGAAGATATGTTACACACCCACCCAGTTGTGAGCGTCATCGTACCAGTTTATAACGAGTGCGAAACGGTGACCCAGGTCATGGAACCGTTGATTAATAAGCAACTTGTTGGTTTGGATAAAGAGATCATTGTGGTTGAAGGGAACTCAACCGATGGATCACGAGAAGCTGTGTTGAAATATCAGGACCTGCCTGGCGTTCAGATTATATTAACTGATCAGCCACGAGGCAAAGGGCATGCTGTTCGGTTGGGGCTTGCTAAGGCGACAGGTGATTTTGTCCTGATTCAAGATGCTGACTTAGAGTACGATATGAATGATTATGATGAGTTACTCGAACCTCTTCGCTTGTATCGTCAGGCATTCGTATTAGGATCTCGTCACAAAGGTCATTGGAGAGTGCGCCGGTTTGCAAAAGCATCTTTTTTTGCTGAATATCTTAATCTCGGTCACATTTTTTTTACCATTCTCTTTAATTTGCTTTATGGACAAAATCTGAGCGATCCTTGGACAATGTACAAAGTCTTCCGGCGTGATTGTTTATATGGTTTACAGTTTGAATGCAATCGCTTTGATTTTGATGTCGAATTGATGGCGAAATTGGTTCGCAAAGGGTATATACCGGTTGAGATTCCT
>CAIUYS010000657.1 GCA_903903365.1 uncultured Methylococcaceae bacterium | reverse complement strand
CGCTGCGAGGTGCCGGCTTGGGTTTCAATATTGATTGAATCGGTGATTTTATGTTTTAGCACCATTCCCGCTTGTTTGTTAAACAGGCCGACTTTGGCACCGACATAAAAATCGGGGGTCAGGTATTGCCCCACTGCAACCAGTGTATCCTGTAGCGTTTCTCCTTCTTTCACTTCAAATTCATCGATACCCAGTTTTTCGGTAAGCCAGGATGCCTGCCCGCCACCGTAGGACAATGCGGCTGCGGCCACCATATTCCCTTGCGACTTGCTCACCTGGTTTAATGGCCCGCCGGTAATCAGGTAAGCAAGGGCTTCCGATTCGGGGAGTGCAGGTTCTGACGATATGCGGGTTTCCGGTTTTTGCAGTGAACCGGTCAGGTTAAGAATGGCGGTCACTTTTTTGCTTTTTGAAACGCGTATGGCTTCTACATCCAGCCAGGGATTATCAGCCGGCCCGTTAAACACGAAGCGTCCTTTACGTACCGTCAAATCCTGTCCATAGCTTTTGTAACGGGCCTTGTTCATATCGATATTACCGTGCAGTGCTAGATTATCACCGGCCTGGATGATCTTTAATTTACCGGTCAGATTGGTTGCCAGCCCTTGTCCTGAAAAACGGACTTGCTTGCCCAGTTCAAGGTCTATATCGGCGTCAATACCGGGAGTGGTGGGTGTATTTTCTTTGACCTTTTGTTCCCCAAGAATGATTTCATCCGGGCTGACTTTTACCGTATTTTCAGGGAGTTGTTTTAGCGTCATGAGGGCTTTGGGCACTTTTAAAGCGCCGGACACTTTGCCTTTATTTTCTGCAAACACGAATTTTAAATCCGGCGAAATGGCAATTTGCGCTTCCGGCAGTTTGGCGATTTCAAAGTTTTCACCTTTTAGCGTGAGTTCAACAGGCCAGCCCGCTTGAGCTTGCAACTTGGCAAAGCCATGAAGATTAACAATCCCTTCCGCTGATTTTGCTGAACCTGTTATCTGAACCGTGTCATTATTATCACCTAAAGCCAAGGCTTGAAGTTGAATGTCACGAAGCGCAAGCCCCAGTTCGTTAATATCAACAGCACCACCGGTAAAATGTATTGCGCCGCTGGCAACCGGTTTTTCCAAGGTGCCTTGCAAAGTCAGATTTGTATTCAGTTGTCCTTTAATATTCGATAGCTGGGGTGCATAAGCATTCAGCACTGCAAATTCAAAGACTGATGCGGTGATCTGACCCGACAGGGTTTGCGTTTTACCGGTATCGATTTGCAATTGGGCGCGTAAATAATCCTGGCCCACCAGCTTTACATCAATATCTGCCGATACCGTATCACCGTTAATGCTGCCCGATAGTGCTGAGGCACCCAAGGCAATTTTGGTTGGTGCGGCACTGGGGCCTGATAAAATGGTTAGCGGTGGACTATCAATTTTATAATGTCCGGCCAGCACGCCATCTTGCTGTTGCAGGTCTGCATTAATGGTGACCAAGCCGTTTAGCCGCACTTGCCCAGATGAATTTTCGGGTTTAAGCAGCACCGGTAACAAAGCACCGTTAATTTGCATACGATTGGCCTGCCCACCGGAGGCAACGGCGTGAAGGTTAATATCACGAATACCAAAACCTGGCTCAGTCATATTGACTGCACCTTTGGCAAGGTCTATTTGCCCGATGACCAGCGGATTTTTTACAGACCCCTGCACCGTCAAGTCTGCTGTTAATAGTCCCTGAGTGCCGGATAATTGCGGAGCAAACATTTCCAACAGGCCAAGCTCATTGATTGATGCGGCTAACTGACCACTGATAGCCTGACTTTTACCAGTATTTATTTGCATCTGACCCCGTAAATAATCCTGACCGACCAGCTGTAGATCAGCATCTGCCGTCAGTGTGTCGCCTTTAATGTTGCCTGATAGCGATGATGCACCCAAGGAGATTGCTTTTTCCTGCACTAACAGCGTTGCTGGTGACAGTTCAAGTTGATAGCGACCGGTCAGCACATTCTTTTGCCGTTGTATTTGCGTATCTGTATTGAGTGTGCCGTTTAGCTGGACAGGTTCAGGCAAATAAGCCGTCATCAGCTTTGTTGGTAATGCCAGCGCTTTGATGGCAACGTTAAAATCACTGTTGGCGAGATAACTTCCGTGGGTACAAAGTGAGGCAGTTTTTTGAACCAGACAGGCTTCCTCTAAAGTGATGTCAACCCCGGAAGCTTGTTGACTTACACTGACCTCCACGTTTTTTTTAAGCTGCCAAAGCCCCAACTCCTGATTATTCAAATCCAGTTTTAAAAGATCACCTTTCCAGTTACTTGTGTTAAGACTGCCTGATAATGCTGTTGATAAATCGCCGTAAACGGAATTAATGTCGGCTTTAAAACTATGCTGTACCAATGAACCCAAACCCTCAATTTGTACCGATTTTATTTGCACTGCAGCTGTTTTGAGTGTGCTTGCTGACAACAGTATTTTGGATATTTTTTTGGGTTCTGGAGAATAATCAATATTTATGGCCAGCTGTCCGGCGCTGTGTTCGGCAAAACGAATCCGTTTGCCTTGCGCCTGAAATTTTACGGTCGGGTTTTTCCAGGTTCCTTGCACAAGCCCTTCACCTTTCAGACTGCCGCCCAACGTTGGCCATAACGTCTCTAAAGAGGGCGCGTCAATAGACAAGTCAATCGCTGCCTGCGCTTGTCCCAGAGTGCCGTTGACGGAAATTTTATTGGCTCCCGAGTTAATGCGCAGCGCAT
>CAIUYS010000656.1 GCA_903903365.1 uncultured Methylococcaceae bacterium | reverse complement strand
CCATGGCTTATGCAATAGGCCATGTTTCCGGTTGTCACCTGAATCCCGCCGTATCCATTGGGCTTTGGGCGGGTGGCCGATTTCCGGCAGACAAACTTTTACCTTATATTATTGCTCAATGTTTGGGCGCGATAGTTGCCGGAGGAGTTTTATATCTTATTGTTAGCGGCAAAGCAGATTTTACTACTATCGGTGGTTTTGCATCCAATGGCTACGGTGAGCATTCACCAGGCGGATACTCTTTGTTAGCTGGACTGGTGACAGAAATTGTCATGACCCTGATGTTTCTGTTCATTATCTTGTCGGTTACCCATAAAAATGCCCCAAGTGGCTTTGCCGGGCTTGCCATTGGTCTGTCTCTGACTTTGATCCACTTGATCAGCATCCCTGTTACTAACACTTCGGTCAATCCCGCAAGAAGTCTTGGCGTTGCAATCTATGCCGGGGATTGGGCATTAGCACAACTCTGGCTCTTTTGGGTTGCCCCAATTGCAGGCGCTTTGCTGGGTGCAGTAATCTATCGCTTTATCAACAGCAATGAAGATTGATAACTTGGCTCTATTTGAATCCTGGGAGGCTGTCCGAGAACAGGAACCGTAGCGAGGGGAAGCCATTTTGAGTCAGATTTTTTGATCATTTGAGGCGAATAGTTGTGCTATTTAACAAAAATGAGCGGAAAATCTGGCCGAAATGGCTTTTCCGCAGTAGGTTTTCTGTTCTCGGACAGTCTCCTAGTGGGTAATGAGATAATAAAGCCATGACCGGTGAAGCATTATTCAGCATGCTATAGGGTCACGATGGGACAAATAGTTCCTTTGGTCAAAGAAGCCTAGGAACGAGCACGAAATAACTTGAGCAAGTAGTCGTTGCAATGCGGTAAAATTAAAGAACTAAAACATTGCCCCAAAACTTATAATGCAGCCTGCTTACTCAATAGAAATTGAAAAACAAATGCAAGAAGTGTTCAACCGTCTATCCGAAAAAGATAAGCGTTTGTATGCGGGAGTTGAAGCATTAAAATTTCCTTATGGCGGCATCAGCTATATTGCTAAACTGTTTTCCTGTTCTCGAAATACCATTCAGCGAGGGATAAATGAACTGAAAGAGAACGCAACTATCCCCAAAAAACGGGATAGAAAAGCGGGTGGTGGCCGAAAACAAGTTACTCAAAAACAAACAGATATTAATGGCGTGTTTTTGTCTATTTTAAAAGAACATACGGCAGGCGACCCGATGGATGAAACGAAAAAATGGACTAATTTGACCTGTGCAAAAATTGGCTCTCTATTGGCTGAAGAGGATTTCAAAGTAAGTCGCAATATTGTCAGAAAATTATTAAAAAAGAATCATTATGTGAAACGCCAGGCCTTGAAAAACAAAGCGACTGGCGGGCATATAAACCGCAACGCCCAGTTTGAAAATATCATTGCATTAAGAGCTTTATATAAGGCTACGGGCAATCCTGTCCTCAGCGTGGATAGCAAAAAAAAGGAATTGATAGGTGATCTGTTTCGCAACGGTAAGGTCTATACAACTAAAACTATTGAGGTTTTTGATCATGACTTTCCTTCATTAGCTGAAGGTGTCGGCGTGCCACATACACTTTATGACATGGATCGAAACGAAGCCTACGTTAACATTGGGACGAGTCGTGACACCAGCGAGTTTTCCTGTGATTCGATTCGGCACTGGTGGTACAACCATGGCATTCTGCACTATCCTCTAACAACATCCATTTTAATGTTGATGGATGGCGGCGGTAGTAACTCCTCCAGACATTACATTTTTAAACAGGATTTACAGGCTTTAGCGGAAGCGATCGGCATTGAAATAAGGATAGCCCATTATCCGCCGTACACCTCTAAATGGAACCCCATTGAGCATCGAGTATTCCCTCATATTACTCGCGCCATGTCCGGCATGGTTTTAACCAGCCATCAATTTATGAAAGAGTTAATAGAAAGTACGACAACAAAAGCAGGCTTAAAAGTCTTTGCCTGTATTTTTAACAGGATTTATGAAACGGGCAGAAAAGTTGCTGTGGGGTTTAAAGAATCAATGCGAATTGTATTTGATAAGCATCTGGGGCAATGGAATTATGTTGCCATGCACGAAGCGGCAATTTTATAAGTTGCTCAAGTTATTTCGTGCTCGTTCCTAAGCATCATCTTTATCGATAAAGCGGTCGTTATAAATAAAATCACGATTGCCGGTGTTGTAAGGCGGATCAATATAAATGCACTTGATTTTACCGGCATGAGTCATGCGCAGATAGCGCAAAGCGTCAAAGTTATCGCCCTCAATAATCAGGTTGCGGT
>CAIUYS010000655.1 GCA_903903365.1 uncultured Methylococcaceae bacterium | reverse complement strand
GTTTTTCCGGCGGACTCCATCATGCCCAATAAACTGGCTTCGTTATACGGTTTTGGCGGCGTGGTTTTACCCTGATTAATCGTGGGTTGATGTGGCCCCGTTTCGCCCTGTACAAAGTTGGGCAGGATTTTTGTCTCGTCACCTTTTGATGCTTGACTGGGTGAGTCGTTTTTATACAATACCTGCCAACCGGGTGCTTCGATAATCGTGCCGGTAGTTTTAAATTTTATGTGCTTAACGGCGCCCAACACGGTCGTGATTTGTTTGACACAAGCCGGATAAAAAGCCGCAATAAAACGCAAGACAATCGCTTCATACACTTTAGCTTCATCATTGGCTAATGATCCTGGCAGAGTCGTCGTAGGAATGATGGCATGGTGATCACTGACTTTGGCATCGTTAAAATAACGGCTGCCCAAGGGCAACTTGTCAAAATCCAGTGCGGCTATTTGTGCTTCAAAACGCAGGCGTAATTTTTCCAGCAAGGGCTTCATGCCTGGCTTCATGTCGTTGGTTAAGCAACGACTATCGGTACGGGGATAAGTGATGTGCTTTTTTTCGTATAATTGCTGGGCGCAGGTTAAGGTTTGATCGGCCGTCAAACCGTAACGAATACTCATATCTTTTTGCAATTCCGTTAGATCATACAACAGCGGCGGATTGACCAATTCACGCTTGCCTTTAACCGAGGTAATCTCAAAATCATGACCTTCAATCTGGCTTAACAACGCCTCGGCATCGGGTTTTTGATCAAAGCGGCCACCAACATACTGAAAATCAGCCGCTCTATAAAGGGTATGTAATTCCCAAAAATCCTTGGGAATAAATTTGGCGATTTCCAAATCTTTCTGCACAATAAGCGCAAGCACCGGTGTCTGCACACGACCGATGGTCCATAATAATCCCTGCTGACCAAATTTAAGGGTATACAGCCTTGTCGCATTTAAACCCACGATCCAATCCGACTCACTGCGGCATTTGGCGGCTCGATAAAGCCCGTCATAGACACTGCCCTCTTGTAATTGAGCAAAGCCTTTGCGGATGGATTCATCTGTTAACGAACTGATCCACAAGCGTGTAAACGGTTTTTGCAAGCACTGTGTCCACGCCAAAATATATCTAAAAATCAACTCGCCTTCCCGTCCGGCATCGGTCGCACAAACAATTTCGTCGGCCGCTTCAAACAAGCGCTTGATGATATTTAATTGTTTTTGCGCGGACTCATCTCCCCGTGCTTTCAGGCCAAATTGTTCCGGAATGATGGGTAAGGCATCTAACGACCAGCGTTTCCATTCGGGATGGTATTCATCTGGTTCTTTTAGTTCAACCAAATGCCCGAATGCCCACGTAATTTGATAGCCGTTGCCCTCAAAATAACCATCACGTTTAGTGTTTATATGTAAACACTTGGCGATGTCGCGAGCAACGGAGGGCTTTTCGGTTAAGATGACTTTCATGGAATAGTAAGCGAACAGCAAATAACTGATTATTATACCGCAATTAGGTACCACCGAGGTCGACAAGCCTGTGCCAAGCAGGGTAAACTCATTAAAACCAACGAATAAACAGTCGGTTACCACAAGGCTAAGCGGATGTTTATAGTGAAATTAAAGGTGACTTGCGATAGCTGTTATTTGCCTGTTGAGTGGAAGCAACTTTATAGAGACC
>CAIUYS010000654.1 GCA_903903365.1 uncultured Methylococcaceae bacterium | reverse complement strand
CACGGGCGTTGGTATTCCTCCCGGTGAGTTGGAAAAAATATTTGATCCGTTTCATACCTCCTCACCGGTAGGACAAGGCACCGGACTGGGTTTGTCTATTTGCTACAGCATTATTCGCCAACACCTGGGCTCTATTCAGGCAGAGAGCCGTATAGGTCAAGGTGCGACTATTGTTGTTACGTTGCCACTGCTGTAAATGCCATGAATGCTATGAACGTGCCTATTCTGGTAGTGGATGATGAACCCGATATGTGCTGGGCCATCTCCCATCTTATTCAATCACAAGGGTTTAATGTGGTTACCGCTTTCAATGGGGCGGATGCCTGCTTTAAGTTGGCGAACGGCGATTTTTCTGTGGTATTTTTAGATGCCAAATTGCCCGATATGGACGGCTTGGAAGTCGCCAGGCGTGCCAGTACCCTCGGGCAGGGAAGGCCCAACGTCGTGTTGGTTTCCGGATATCATTATCAGGATGATCCCGTAGTTCATGATGCCATTGCGGAAGGGATTATCTGTACTTTTTTGGCAAAGCCGTTTACTAATGAAGCGTTACTAAAAACCTTATATTCGTTATTACCCACTGACAGGTAAGTTTATCGCCGGTAGCCATGCTCATGCTATGTTAACTCGACTGATTGTTTCTTTTGCCTATTTTTTAAAAACATCGCCTTATTATAGAAATAACAAGCGATTTTTTTATGATTTACTGGATAATCCGGATAGCAGGATTAAATCAAACTTTGATATTGTTATGATTTGCCTGGTTCTGTTCAGTGTTATTTTACTGATTTACGAAGTAGACACCCAGTTAACCCGGCTTGAAAGGCTGTTTGAGCAGGTTATCATCTTTTTATTTATCATTGAATACCTGCTGCGTGGCTGGCTTTATAATGATAGTCATCAAATTATTCTGGAGCATTACGAAAAGGCCCAATATTTAAATAGTCCTTTTCGCGTGGGCGAGGTAATCCGGTTAATTTTGGCCAAGAAAATCGAGTATGTTTTCACCCCGTTAGCGGTCATTGATTTACTGGCTATTTTGCCGAGTTATCGACCCTTAAGCATGCTGAGAGTATTGCTTATATTTCGATTGTTTAAGTTATTAAGATATTTTACAAGTTTAAAATTATTTGTTGAAGTTTTAAACAGTAAGCGCTTTGAGCTTTATAACTTGTCAACTTTTCTGGGATTTCTGGTATTTATCGGGAGCTCCGGCATTTATTTATTTGAACACCCAACCAATACCCAGCAAGTGGGTAACTTGTTCGATGCCGCTTATTGGTCGATAGTGACCGTTTCATCTGTCGGTTATGGCGATATAGCACCACAAACAACGGGTGGTCGACTGGTCGCTATGGCATTGATTTTGACAGGGCTGGGTGTTTTATCTTTTTTTATCTCCATTATTGTTTCTGCATTTGGTGACAAAATGCAGGATTTGCGAGAAAACAGAACTTTCTCTGAACTAAAGCGCTATCCGAGTTTTGTCATCATTTGCGGATTCGGTCGGGTTGGGCGGCATATCGCCATGCAGCTTGAAAAGCACCAGCAACATTTTGTGGTTATTGATACTAAAGAAATCAACGCCTCAAAAGCAAGGCGACTGGGCTACCTGGTTATTCATGCAGATGCCAGTAAAAATGAAGTCCTAATCAATGCCGGTATTAAAAATAGAGCGACGGCTGTTTTATGTACGACCGGTGATGATGTGGTCAATGTTTATATTACCCTGACCAGTCGACATTTAAACCCTGCGATTCGGATTATTTCCCGTGCCAATAAGCAGGATAATGTGAAAAAACTTTATCAGGCTGGGGCTGATAATGTGATCCAGCCTTTTGAAATAGCCGCAATGGTGGTTGCCGAATATATTGGTCAGCCGGTTGCTTTTGAAGCTATTTTGGGTATTATTCGTGAAGAAAAGCAGTTCATCATGGAAACCTTGTGCGTGCATTCAGGCTCTGTTATTGAGGGAATGACTATTTCTGAAGTTGATTTTAACCGCCGAAAATTAATGCTGGTTGGTGTGATCAGCGCAAATCCGGTGCATCGAAAACATAAGAACAGCTATAAGTTAAAAAATGAGCATTTCTATTTTAACCCGGAATCCCACTTTGTATTGCAGGCAGGTGACTTACTGGTAGTGTTGGGCAGGGAGATCGGGATTGATTATTTTCGGGATCAGATTGATAAAAGCAGGGTAAAAAACGGGCGCAAACGATGAAACGAATTGCCGTATTTGGCTACAGTATCATGTCGTTAGAGGTGATGAGCAGGTTAAATGAAGATCAATACAGCCTCGTTTTTATAGCTAAAGACGAGTCTGAGGCGGATGTGGTAGCAGAGAAAGGTTTTGAAACCAAAATTATTGATTTTCGCAATGATGAGGCGCTTAAATCAATTGGTATTGGCACTGATGTTGATATAATTTTTTGCTTTTATCCGAAAGATTCTGATAATGTATTTTTAACCATTTCAGCGCGGGCCATTGATAAAACGATTACTATTGTTGCTATTGTTGACGATCCCGAGTCCGCAGAAAAACTATTGGCGGCAGGAGCCAACAAGATCATAGATCCTTATGAGATTTGTGGCAGAAAAACCCATGACATGCTGGCCAAGCCGGATATTACCAATATCCTGGATGCCGCTGTGTTTGGTCGGCATGATTTACATATCGCGCAAATAGAAATTCCTGAAGGGTCTTATCTTGAAAACACCAGAACCAGCGAATTAAGGTTGGATGAAGAGCATAACTTGATTCTTATCGGCGTAGTGGATAAAGAGTCCGGTGAAGCATTGCATTTTGTCATCGGCGAAAAAGAGTACACCCTTAACGCCGGCGATGTACTGGTTGTGCTGGGACCATCGAGGGAAATCAGGGCTTTTAAAGAAGAAGTTGAAACTGTTTAGGATTGAAAACCTTCAAATTGAGGCTGTAGTTTTGCCTGTTAGTGGTAAGATGCACGCCATCTTTTAGGTGTATAAAATCCCGTCTTGGGTTGTAGATAGTTTAAAAAAGAAGCCAACTATGTTTAGAGCGCTAAAGTTTAATTCGAGAATCTGGTTTTTGTTAGGCTTCACAGGTTGTATGGGCTTGCTCGGGATGGGCGCTTATTTTCAACTGGTTGATGGTCTGGAACCTTGCCCCTTATGTATTTCCCAGCGTCTTGCCATTTTATTGACGGGCCTGGTTTTCTTGATTGCCGGGCTACATAACCCACGGCAAACGGGCGTAACCCGTTATGCTGTGTTGGGAACTGTAACAGCTTTATTAGGCGCATCCATCTCAACCCGACATGTCTGGATACAACATTTACCCCCCGATAAAGTGCCGGAATGTGGCCCTGGATTGGAGTATATGTTTCAAAACTTTCCCTTGTTCGATACCCTTAAGTTAATGCTAAGTGGAACGGGTGATTGTGCCAAGGTAGACTGGACCCTTTTGGGATTTAGTATGCCTGCCTGGACGCTGGTTGCTTTTTTAATGTTGGCGACATTGAGCTTGTTACAAATCTGGAATTGTGAGAAAAAATAAAGGTTCAAGGTTCAAAGTTCAAAGTATAGCCTTTTTAACCAGTCATTTTTAGCGTGTTTTTAACTGAGATATTTTAATGAAAAAAGTGTTATGGGCATTGCTGCTGGCAATAAGCTTTTCATCGGTCCAGGCGGCAGAGGATTTTACCTCTTTAGAGCGGGCAATCTCAGGAACACAAAGATCTTTAGAACATAAAGCACGGGATAAATATCGTCATCCCTTACAAACGCTGGAATTTTTTGATGTTAAAGAAAATATGACAGTGGTTGAAATATGGCCGGGTGAAGGCTGGTATACCGAAATTCTGGCACCTTTTCTAAAAGATAAAGGTAAGCTGTATGCGGCAGATTTTTCAGCGGACACCAAGGAGCCTTATTTTAAAAAGAGTTTGGACGCTTTTGTTAATAAAATGGACAAACAACCCAAGGTCTACGATAAGGTTGAGCTAACGGTACTTCAGCCGCCAGACGTTTTTAAAATTGCCCCGGATGCATCCGTAGACAGGGTTTTGACGTTTCGTAATGTTCATAACTGGATGAAAAACGATCAGGCTTCAGCGGTATTTAAGGCCATGTACAACGCGTTAAAACCTGGGGGTATTTTGGGTGTTGTCGAGCATAGAAACAGCCTGTTAAAACCACAAGATAACAAAGCGGAATCGGGATATATTAGTGAAGATTATGTTATCGCGCTGGCCAGAAATGCCGGTTTTGAGTTTTTGGGAAAATCAGAAATTAATGCCAACAGCAAGGATACCAAAGATTATCCCGCAGGCGTCTGGACGCTGCCGCCTTCTTTGGCACTAAAGGATAAAGACCGAAATAAATATTTGGCTATCGGTGAAAGTGACCGAATGACCATTAAATTTATCAAGCCTCAATAAGCGGATTGAGGTAACTTGCAAAAAATCAAGCGCCTCAAGTTCACAGATTAAATCTACTTTATAGTTTTTGAATCTAGCAGGCGGATATTTTTTGCGAGTCACCGGTTGATTTAAATTATTTAACGTTCCAATCAACATTTCTTCCTTTTCTTTATACACACATTAAGCCCTGTTAAAAATAACAGAACAAGAAAACGGTCAGGGGTGGTTTTTCTGTCAAGAACTATTTGCTAACTCCTTGAAAACAGAATAAAAATAATTGTTGGCTTAAAATTATTCAAAGTAACAAAACTGTAATAAAAACCGATGGTAAGGCCGCTTAAAAACAAGTTATTCACAGAGTTATCCACAGTTTATGTGGGTAACTCCAATAGTTTATGCCACTTAGTTAGTTAGCAATAAAACCTCAAAAATAATTTAACTTCTATGGCTAACTTGCACTCTGGCGAT
>CAIUYS010000653.1 GCA_903903365.1 uncultured Methylococcaceae bacterium | reverse complement strand
TAAAAATTCCGGTGATTTACGGGATTGATGCCATTCATGGAGCCACTTATACAAAAAACTCGGTGTTGTTTCCGCAAGCCATTAGCATGGCTGCCACTTTTAACCCTGACTTAAGCTTTAAGGAAGGCGAAATTACTGCGCGAGAGCTACGGGTTTCCGGGTTGCAATGGAATTTTTCGCCGGTGATGGATATTGGCCGCCAGCCACTTTGGCCACGCTTATGGGAAACTTATGGTGAAGATGTTCATCTGGCGACTGTTTTAGGCTCGTCTTTTATAAAAGGTCATCAAGGCGATGATTTTTCTGCGCAAAATAAAGCCCTGACCTGCTTGAAGCATTATGTGGGTTACGGTTTTCCCATTAATGGCAAAGACCGGACACCGGCCTGGATTGGCGAAAGAATGCTTCGTGAATATTTCCTACCCACGTTTGAAGCCGGTATTAAAGCCGGATCGCCAACTATTATGGTTAATTCAGCTGAAGTTGACGGTATTCCGGGACACGCAAATTATCACTATCTCACCACGATTTTACGCGGCGAACTGGGTTTTACCGGCTTTACAGTTTCTGACTGGGCGGATATTCAGCGCCTTTATACGCGCGACAAATTGGCTGCTTCGGAAAAAGAAGCCGTTAAAATTGCGGTAATGGCGGGCATTGATATGAGTATGGTGCCGTTTGATTTTTCGTTTTATGACCTGTTGATTGAACTGGTTCAATCGGGAGAAGTGCCACTATCCCGAATAGATGAAGCCGTATCCCGAATTCTTGGCGTAAAATTTAAGGCAGGATTATTTGAACCCAACGCACCGGTTTTACCAGAAGAAAGATCAGTCCAACGGGCTGAGGATGTCGAGGTTAACCGTCAGGCAGCCAGGGAATCCATTATTCTTGCTAAAAATACCAACAACACGCTGCCACTAAAAAAAGAATCCAGTGTTCTCGTAACCGGCCCTACCGCAAATTTATTAAGTGTAATGAATGGCGGCTGGACAATTACCTGGCAGGGTGATGATGAAAGTTTATATCCTCAGGACAAGTTAACGGTTTTAGAAGCCATCCAAAAAAAGTCCACAGGTAAAGTGACTTTTATAGGGGAAAATTCATTTAATGACAACATTGATATTCAAAAAGCGGTTAAGGAAGCTAAAGACCACGACACGATAGTGCTGTGTCTGGGTGAAAAACCTTATACAGAAACGGCGGGGAATATTGGCTCATTAGAACTGGATCAAGCTCAAATTAATCTTGCCAAGGCCATGATATCAACCGGAAAACCGGTTATCTTGGTTACCTTGGGTGGTCGTCCACGGATTATTACCGCCATTGCCGAACAAGTTTCCGGAGTTATTTTAGGCTTTTTACCGGGCATGGAAGGCGGTAGTGCCATTGCTGATATTTTATACGGTGACTATAATCCCGATGGCAAACTGCCTGTTACCTATCCCAGAGAGACCAACGGCATTACGCCGTATGATTACAAACCCATCGAATCATTTGAGCAGAATACCTATAATCCGTTATATCCATTTGGTCATGGTTTAAGTTATACCACTTTTCAAACCAGCGGCTTACACCTGGAAAAAGACAAAATCAACAACGGTGAAAGTATCAATATTACCGTGACGGTTAAAAATACCGGGTCGTTAAAAGGCAAGGAAACTGTTTTGCTTTATGTAAACGATGTTGCCGCTTCAGTTACCCGGCCTAACAAACAATTAAAAGCGTTCAAAAAAATAGAGCTCAATCAGGGTCAAACAGAAAATTTAAGCTTCACCTTAACGCCTCACGACTTGTCATTTATTGGTGTTGATCTTAAGCGAATTGTTGAGCCGGGCGATTTTAAAGTGATGATCGGTAATGAAACGACTCATTTCTCAGTCACAAAATAAGACAAGGTTTACATGGACAAGGTAACTGACGCAAAAATGTCACCGGATAATTTACCGAATGACATCGATAAAAATCCTTATTTTGGCTCCTTAACCCTGTTAACATCGCTGTTTTTTATCTGGGGCTTTATAACCTGCTTAAATGATATTCTGATTCCGCATTTAAAATCGGTATTTACGTTAAGCTACACGCAAGCCATGTTGGTTCAATTTTGCTTTTTTACCGCTTATTTTGTGGTGTCAGTTCCCAGCGGTTATCTGGTTGAAAAAATCAATTACAAAGGCGGAATAATTGCCGGATTATCTATAGCGGGCATAGGCTGTTTGTTATTTTATCCGGCGGCAGGCAGGCATTCCTACCCCTTGTTTTTAGCCGCATTTTTTGTTTTGGCCTCTGGAATTACTTTATTACAGGTTGCCGCCAATCCTTACGTGACCATTTTAGGAAAACCGGAAACCGCCTCAAGTCGATTAACCCTAACTCAGGCATTTAATTCTCTGGGTACGACTATTGCCCCTTATTTTGGCGCTTTATTGATTCTTTCAACGGCGGTTAAAAGCGCCGAAGCAATAAACTTACTTAATGCTGATCAGTTATCGGCTTATCAAGCGGCACAAGCGGCAGCCGTACAAAATCCTTATTTGTTTCTGGCTGCGGTTTTATTTTGTGTAGCGATTGTTTTTGCAGTCATCAAATTACCCGAAATTAAACCGACCGAAGCACCGACTGTCAACACGGCAAAGTTCGCTTTCGATGACAGACATGACAGTGCCTGGAGCTATAAACATCTGGTGTTGGGAGCCATTGCCATTTTTGTTTATGTCGGCGGTGAAGTTTGCATTGGCAGTTTTTTAATTAACTTTCTGGGCGAATCTACCATTGCAGGCTTAGCCGAACAGGAAGCCGGCAAGTATATCTCGTTTTACTGGGGTGGCGCCATGCTTGGGCGCTTTGTCGGCGCGGCCGTCATGCAAAAAATTCAACCCGGCAAAGCCCTGGTATTTAATGCGCTAACAGCAGCTACACTGGTTTTAATAACCATCATGGGCAACGGTTCTTTAGCCGCATGGGCG
>CAIUYS010000652.1 GCA_903903365.1 uncultured Methylococcaceae bacterium | reverse complement strand
TTGATTTTAAGGAAACCCTGGCAAAGCACAGAAATTATTGGCCCGCTGTTCCCGAACGACGCATGATACCGGTTTGTGCGCGTGCTCATTTGGTTGATTTTGGCATACCTTCAGAAGATACCTTGCGGCGCAATAAAAGCGCAGACGATAAGCTGAAATTAAAAAAGCTGGGCATCAATGATGGCATCTTGCTGTTAAAAGAGACCGTCAATCATTACATTGACCACGAACGCGCCGAGGTATTGCAAAAACGTTGCGATGCACTGGTCAATAATATACGACTCTATGCCGGCGACATTTTGGTTAAACTTGAACCCGTTTACGGCGCGATAGCGGATGGCGATGTAGAAGAAGATGATCTGCTGGGCAAAGACTTTAATCAATGGTGGGGACGCGAATGGCAGCGCATTAAAAAAGACTTTGACGTCTGGTATGCCGAAAGCATTCAAGGGCGTAAGGAAGCGGATGCGCTGGGTGCAGAACATCAGGAACTAGCAACATTACATGCCGCTTATGATGAAAAAATTGAAGCGTTGCTATCCAATCTTACGACCGGCCAAATGGATGAGTTAAAACGTATTTATACGTCAGGCCGAACGATTTCAATGCCCGACCCGCGTGAAGGCAATTACAAGATTCGCGAGGAACTCTTTAGAGAAATTCAGCAAAAATTTGAAACCGAACTGACTGATCAATTAGCGCAATCATTGCAAGTATTGATTGATCAAATTGTTCAAAAAACAGAGGCATTGTTGTGGGAAACTGAAGACGTGCGTAAGACCTTGTTAAATACCGATGAAAATATCGAACAGGCACGCATTCGCCATGGTTTTCAGGTGCTTTTTTTACGTTTTGGTCGTGTTGCCGTTGAAGCCTTTATAGCAAAACCGTTACAAGCGCGTGAACGTTTATTGAATGAGCGTTCAGCCGAGATTAAAACCCTGGAAGCCTTCTATCAAGGTATCGATATGAACAAACAGGATGTCACCCATTATTTACGCTATGGCTTGTGGGCCAATAAAACAGTGGCTCCACCAGCTGTTGGAAAAACGGTCAAAACCGCGATTAAAGCGGCGATGAGTCAGGATTTAAATTATTCATCATCCACTGAGTCGGAAGAGCAGGACAAAGTACCTGAACCCAATAATTTTGACCAAGTTGTCGAAGAAATTAACGGTGATTTAGCGGCATTGAAAGATTATTTAAAAAACAGTGTATTTTATGCCGCTGGTTTTGTGACCTATTGTAATCAGGAATTGGAGCGCATTCGTAATCGCTTTAAAGAAATGGAAGATAATGACAGGCAATGGATAGGTCTTGTTCGCACTGCGGTTAAGTACGAAAGAAACTCAAAAATTCCCTATAATATCGCGCATACGCGACGTGACTTTCGATTACGCCGTGAAATAGCCATGGAGCTTAAAGAAGTAAGGGAAAGCTACTCACAAGTGTATTGATTCGTTAGGTAGTACTTTCTCCCTCCGCTCAGTTTAAAACATCAGCGGTTGAAATAAACCAGTCAATAGGGTTTATTTCAACCGCTGATGTTTTTTATCTATTTTAAAATCATCTTTATCTTTCTATGATTTTGATTTTTATCGATCTATTTAATTTAACCACCTTGGCATAAAAATGGCTTAATCATTGGTAAGTTCTTTTAAAGAACGACTTTGATTCATTATTGAGCAATCTTTAATGAAGCAATGCAATAGAGTTTAAATCAATAATAGGAGCGTCATTATTATGATAATAGATATTCTTCTTACCGGTGTTTTTGGTGTAGCCGTTGCCTACGCTTATGTATTTATCAAAAATATAAACACCAGTAACTAAAACAAAAGTAATTATTAAGTCCCCCTCTTTGGAAAAGAGGCGGGACTGAATAGCGACCTTAAATCCATCCACCCACCCTTTAGTAGTATCAGCTACCAACTAATACGGGTTTTATAACTGAAAAATCGGCACCCTAGTAGAGACGCGCTTTATCGCGTCTTTGCCCGTACCACAGACGCGCTTTATTTCGTCTCTACAACGCCAGACGCGATAAATCGCGTCTCTACAATGGCAGAAAATTCGTATCATCAGTCAATCTGTTATAAGACTACCCGACCATAAATTCCGCAAAAAATAACGCGAAAAATACAGATTATCCTAACATTGGAGTAGAAAAATAACCGCAGAAGTCATCAATGTCAGGATTTTTTACACTTTATTTTGATTAAAATAATTGTCAATTGACCCTTCAAAAAATGCTCCAAGCCATAATTACTATGCCTTTAAACAACATCAATCCATTGATTCATGTTGATCACCAATCGTTGACATATTAAAAGTGTAAAGAAATTTTCGCTAAACATAGGGGGGAATCGATAAAAGTGTCAGATTTTTTTACATGTTTTATTAATGAAAGCGCATTATCGATTATTGTTTCTTAGTAA
>CAIUYS010000651.1 GCA_903903365.1 uncultured Methylococcaceae bacterium | reverse complement strand
GATTTTATTTTTAGTTGAGAATACTTTAAGCTTAGGTAATATTTTCATGAGATTAAAAACTTCTATTATCCGTGTCATCTGTGTTCTATTGTTTAACGCAGGAGTAGGCCGGAATAAGGCTTTTGGAGCGCAAGTGAGAATAAGCGTTTCCGGCATTCTGTACTGGGTAGGGTGCGCATCGCGCACCACAACCATGCCAGAGTAGAAACCCAATAGGCTACGGGTAGAAAACAATAAAAAAACCGTTTAGTTGATGCAGTTTTAGGTGCGCGATGCGCACCCTACCGCTCTCGTCGTTATACACAAGTGCTTGCCGGAGTTTGGGAGTCTGTGCAACTCGTGGAGGTCAGGCTCTGCCTGACTGTCTGGCAAAGCCTGACCTCCATTGTAGGCGCATTCCCAATCCTGGCAGGAATAACGAGCTTTGGTTGTCCTCACATACTTGTGTATAACGATGAGCGCTGGAGCGTGGGAACCAGGCGGAAAAAATTTCTATTATCCGTGTTTATCAGTCAAATCCGTGTCATCTGTGTGCTATTGTTTAACGCAGCAATAACAGTGTGTGGATTTTTGAATCCAGTTGTTCGGGTGTTTCATTACTGGCGAAAGCGGTAACGGTTGAGCCATCCCGAGCTATCAGATATTTATAAAAATTCCATTCGGGTGCTTGGCCGGTGACTTGAAATAATTGTTTAAAAAAAGGATTGGCCTCTGTGCCTGAAACGGCACTTTTTTCCACCATTGGAAACGTGACGCCGTAGTTGATGTAACAAACTTTGGCGGTTTTTTCCGACTCATCAAACTCTTGATTGAAATCATTGGAAGGGAAGCCGACAATAACCAGGCCTTGGTCTTTATATTTTTGATACAGTGCTTCCAGACCTTTAAATTGTGGGGTGTAGCCGCAATTACTGGCGGTATTGACGGCGAGAATGACCTTACCTTGAAATGCCTTGCAAAAATCAAGCACTTCCTTTGATCTTAACTGGTTTGCTTTATAATTCAGCAAAGATGAACAAGGTTCTGCCCTAACGGCTGAAATTGAAAATAACAGCATGCCAGCCAGTAAAATTAGAAGTTTCATGAGTATACCTTTTGATTGATGGGTTAACAGTAAACTTACCCGTTCTGGGTAAAAGTCAACCTGCCATTACTGTTTAGTCTGCGGAACCGCTAATCCTCGGGTCTCGCCGTTTTGAAGCGGGCAGACGCCGCCAAGAGACCGACCACGAAGCAAGCCGTGCCAACCAAGGTAAAACGCAGATTCGGTTCTTCAATGGTAAAGTCATCGGTAGCATAAAGCATGATAATGACCGCGACCGATCCCCAACCCAAAAAACGCAACACAGCGCCCATAATGAGTTTACCGGGTGCTTCTGCTTCGCTCACGGGTGTGTCCATTCGATAGGCTACAAAACCGCATACGAGCGCGGGCAAAATTCCCCAGCGGGTATGTTGTATGAAGCTTTCCAGAAAACTGAAATTATCCCGGTGGTAGAAAGTTAATTCGAGAACAAGCGCTGATACCGTTGTACTGACAACAAAGCCCATTACCATCATGGCCATATAGAAGCCATAGTAGCGATCGGATTGCTCCCGTTGGTGCCTGATAGCGAATGCGCGTGAAACAAAGACAAGTGCTATAGGAAGGACATACATCGGAATGGCATAGGCGACCCACCGGAGCGTTGTGTAATTAAAATGCGCGAGCGGTTTATCGGGAAAAAGGAACGCATTGTGTAGTGAAACTGAAATCTCTCGACCCAACATGACCCCGATCGCGGTGGCGGCCGTGAAAAGGAGGACATATTTATAGGTGTGTTTCAGTCGGGACTGGTGAACGTTGCCACCGAGCTGCTTTACGGTTACCCATATATCATTTTCGCTGGCGCTCCCGAACACGACCAGAGAAGCAAGTAAGCGACAGAGCAGACCGGTGAGGTTGTCCAGTTCCTTAATCAAGTTGATGGTTTTGGTATAGTGTGGTTCTGCTTCTTTCCAGACGGTCACTTTTTCCGACATCGCATTGTAGGAGATACAGATCTCACCCCATTTCAGGGACGGTTCGTTGAATAAACGACGAAAGGACGATTGGTTGGCGTAGTTCTGCATCTGGTCAAAAAGAAGGCAATTATGAGCCCATTTATACTCGACCGTAGCGCTGGATTTTTCGAAATCCCCGGGGTCGATGCTCGCCACCAGCAAGCGATTGGCGATTTGTGCTTTTAAGTTATCGTCGACCGCCGACAATCTTGAGGTAATCAGAGCGTTATAGACCTCCACCGCTTTGGTCGGAATTGCAAACGCGTCATGGATGCTGTCCCTTAAAATAAGCAAGGGGTTAAACTTGCTTTCCCAAGCGATAAAAAACAGCAACAGTCCGGCGGCAATTAAAGGCATGATGGTATCGCCATCCAAGCCATTGAAAAGGTCGGCTAATTCCCCCGATCTAAGGTTCTTCACGATGAGCGTTACCAGCGGCTCCAAGGGCAGCCATCGCCAAGTCAGCAAGCAGTAAAATGCTGCCACAGACGAGCAATAGGATGCGATGCCTATCCAGTAGGTGCTTCTACGGACAAAGTATTGGGGTAGTGTAGGTTCAGCGCCTAACTGAATTCGGCGTTTTTGGAAGGACTGATAGGCGAGGAAGAAGGCGCTTGCGGTTCCAAGAATCTGTATCGCAAAGTTGATCAAGAGTTCGGCAGTCATTATGAGGTGGCTCCTACGTATTTTTCACAAGATTTCAAGTTTAGGAGAAATGTCACGTTTTGCCTGCTTATAAGCGCACTTGGTAAACAATTCCGGTTGTTTTTACGCCAGTTTTTCAAGGTCTGGATAGTGTAATGCGGGGGTATGTTTTTCTTTTCTGATTTTAAACCATTAATGAAAAGTTGCTCCATTTGTACCTGATAAAAACGCGCACAGGCGAAAAGCGGGTCGGTTGTTGCGAAGAAACAGGCGGGAACTGACATTAAAAATCAAATGGAAGATGCGTGCAGCGCCGAGTACGACTCCAAAAGCTCACTCGCCAACGTCCGAAACGTTCCGAACACATCTTCAAGGCAAATTATAGCAGAAAAAAGGCAGATTGATAATGGTCAGTGATTCTCCTGTTTTGCTCCCAACCGTACCACCAGTTCACTTTGTCATTAACTGCTTATTTTAAGGGTGCAGCAAACAAGGGTTTTGTAACCTGTTAAAATAAACCGCTTATAATTAGAGCGTCCAAAACCGATTGGCATTAGTTTGCGGGTCATTTGTGTCACTGCGATGACTTATTTCCATTAACCTTTTAATACTGTAGTTTTATGAACGTAATTCACGGGATTTGGCATCCCAAAGAGACACAAGATTTCATGCAATCGGGTGATTTTTATCTGTGGGTAGAAAGTGACGAGGTTCCGAACAAAGCAAATGCAAAGCTGCATCCGCAACACTTGTCGGAAAAGCGTTGTTTAGACTTTTTAAAAAATGACTTGCTGCTTGGGTCGCTGGCTCCAGGGCAGGGCGCTTTGCTGCCGGTACTCTTGCCCAGCTATGCCGGTAAGCCATTGCCGTCACCGGAGCTACAGTATAGTGAAATTGACGACACGGTGACTCTGCAGAGCTGGCAGGTCTACGCTTATCCGTTGTCAGCCCCGCTGAAAGCGATTAACAACATTCATTTTTTGTGTTGTTATCAGGCCAGTAATAGTCGCATCGGTAGTGATTTTTTGTTTTGGTATTACTTTAGTCAATCGTTAAAACAAATTCTGGCCAAAGATCACTATATCCCTTTGTTGTTGAACAAAAAATCGGGTGCAAAAATCGAGCTGTATCGGCGCTGGCAAGTGGTATCAAGCAACTATGAAAATTTAATACAAACAGCCATTACCCAAATGCCGCTGGCGTGCAGCCAACAGCACCAGCCCGAATCGTTGTTACGGCATTTTTCCGAAGTGGTTATTGATGAACTTCTTACCGCCGCCGCACTGGAAATGCCGCAGATTTTTACTAAAAAAATTCAGGGCGATTTTTTAGAAACCATTCTGTTGCACAAACACTCCGCAGAGTCGATTGCTATCCGCCAGCAGCTACCTGATGACTTTATACACTGGCAGCAATGGCAGCAAAAACTGTTGGGAACCGAGGCACAGAGTGCTTTGCAGATGGGCTTTCAGTTGCTTGAAGCCCATGCCAAAGCGATTGACCAGTGGCGATTGGTATTCTTTTTATCATCTCACAAAGACCCCTCGTTTAAACTGGATTTGGATGAATTTTGGACACACAAAGAGCACTTTCATGAGCTGTTGCAGCAACAGTTTGGGGCGGCGATTGAACAACAGATTTTAATTAACCTGGCACAAGCGGCACGTATTTATCCCAAACTCTGGCTGGGTATGGAAGGCAGTGAGCCGGATAGTGTGCAGCTCACAATGGATGAAGCTTTTGAGTTTTTAAAAGAAAGCGCCTGGATTCTGGAAGATGCCGGTTTTAAAATTATCATTCCGGCGTGGCTAACTCCCAAAGGTCGTCGCAGGGCGAAAGTTCGTTTGCGTTCGGGTGGCAAAAGCAAATCTGCGTCAGCCAGTGCGCAAGCTTATTTTTCGATGGAAACGCTGACAAATTATCATTACGAGATGGCGCTCGGTGATGAAACACTGACCCCCGAAGAATGGCAACAGTTGGTGGATGCAAAAACGCCGCTTATCCATTTTCGCGGTCAATGGATGGAATTGGATCGCGATAACATGCAGGATATGCTGGCTTTTATACAGCAGGAAAATACGGCAATGCCTGAGTTATCGGTACAGGCGTTATTAAAAAAATTAGCCGAAGACGCCGACAATTTTGAGCTGGATGTACAGGACAGTCTGGCACAGATGCTGGCCAAATTATCTGATAACAGCCAATTAGAACTCATCGACAATCCGGCTGGACTGAATGCAGAGCTAAGGGATTATCAAAAGCGCGGCGTGGCGTGGTTACGTTATCTGGAAAATCTGGGCTTAAACGGTTGTCTGGCAGACGATATGGGCTTGGGTAAAACCATGCAAGTGATTAGTTTGTTGGTCATGGAGCGCGAGCAAACAAAACCGGGCCCTACGCTATTGATTGCGCCCACCTCGGTTATTGGCAACTGGCAAAAAGAAATTGAAAAATTTGCCCCGCAACTGACGACATTGATTCATCATGGCAGTGACCGTGAACAAGCGGTCGATGCTTTCAAGCAAGGCTGTTTAGAACATGATTTGCTGATTACCTCGTACACCCTCGCCCGTAAAGACAGTAAATTACTGGGCGCTTTGCACTGGCACCGGGTGGTGCTGGATGAAGCGCAAAACATTAAAAACCCCAAGGCGGCGCAAACCAAAGCTATTTTAAAGCTCAGCGGCGATTCGCGTCTGGCCTTAACGGGTACGCCGGTAGAAAACCGCTTAATGGATTTATGGTCAATTTTTAATTTTCTTAATCCGGGCTATTTAGGCAAACAGGCCGGTTTTCGCAAAAGCTATGAGTTGCCGGTGCAGCGTGATAATGACCCGCGCCAGTCGGCTATCTTAAAAAAACTCATCCAGCCGTTTATCTTGCGGCGTTTGAAAACCGACAAAGCGATTATCAAGGATTTACCCGATAAAATCGACAACAAGATTTATTGCAACCTGAGCAAAGAACAGGCATCCCTGTATGAAGTGGTGGTGCAAGATGTGGTGACGCAGTTAGAGGAAGCAGAGGGTATTCAACGTCAGGGTTTAATGCTGTCTACCTTGATGAAATTAAAACAAATCTGCAATCATCCGATGCAGTTTTTACAAGATGGCAGTGCCTTTACTCCGGAGCGTTCGCACAAGCTTGAGCGCATCAGCGAAATGCTCGAAGAAGCGATGGCGCAAGGGGACAGTGTTCTGGTGTTTACCCAGTTTACTGAAATAGGTGAACACCTGGAGCGTTATCTAAGAAAAGAGAAGCACTATAAAACCCATTACTTGCACGGTGGCACCCCGCGTACCAAGCGTGAACTGATGATCAGTGATTTTCAAGATCCGGAAACAGGGCCGGCGGTTTTTATACTATCGCTTAAAGCCGGTGGTGTCGGTATCACCTTAACCCAAGCCAATCATGTGTTTCATTTTGATCGTTGGTGGAATCCTGCGGTTGAAAATCAGGCGACTGACCGGGCCTTTCGTATCGGCCAGCGTAAGAATGTTTTTGTGCATAAATTTGTCACGTTGGGGACTCTGGAAGAGCGCATCGATCAAATGATCAGCGACAAGCAGAAAATGGCCGACAGCATTGTGGGTAATGATGAAAGCTGGCTAACCAAGCTCGATAATCAGGCGTTTAAAGAACTGATTGCACTCAATAAACACAGCATTATGGAAGACTGATATGAGTACTCATGCAAAAACCTGGTGGGGACAGCAATTTATAGCCGCCCTGGAAGATTTTACCGACAGTGGCCGTTTACAGCGCGGGCGTTCTTATTCCACTGACAATCGTATCAAGCAATGGCTGTTACAAAAAGGTAAAGTCGAGGCAAAAATGCGCGGGAACATCAATCCTTATTTTGGTGTTTACAAAGAGCCGACTTATAAAGTCAGTGTGCAAATGACGCATTTATCTGAGGCGCAATGGCAAAAAATCATTCAAAAACTCAGCCAACGCGCCAGTTTTATTGCCCGGTTATTGCTCAATGAAATTCCCGAAAACATAGAAACAGTGTTTGCAGAGGTCGGAGTGCACTTACTGCCAAACGATTATAAAGATTTTAAAGTTGCCTGCGACTGTCCTGATTATGAAGTCCCCTGTAAACATATTGCCGGGGTTTGTTACCGCTTGGCGGGGCAACTGGATCAGGATCCGTTTCTGTTATTTGAAATGCGCGGACTGGCACACGAAAAGTTGTTACAGCAACTGGCATTGTCACCTTTAGGTAAAGTGTTAAGCGATGCCAAAAGTAGTGCGGCTGTTGAACTGGTGCCGGTAACCAGTTTTTATACCCGTCCCGTGCGCACAGAAATTCCGCAAGAAATCAGCCTGAAAGGTTTTTGGCAGGGAGCGCAGCCGTTGCCAAAAAGTCTGGAACCCGGTCAGGCGGCGATTATTCCCGCCATTTTGATTAAAAAAGGGGGGGATTTTCCTTTGTTTTGGAAAAAGCAAAACTCCTTTATTCAGGTGATGGAAGATTTTTATATCAGAATGCGAAAAATCACTTTGAAAGGCTTGTGAAACCGGCTAAATTGCGTATCAACGGAGGTCAGGCTTTGCCTGACAAATCTTATCAGTAGCTAAAAACGTCCAAGTTGTCATCCCGTCATGGATTCACGTCAGGCTATCCTGCCTGTCGCCCTACGGGTAAATGCAAATCTGTTCCAGACAGATTTGTGCCGGGATCAAGTTGCCACGGATGGCATTCGTAACGCATCCATTCACTGATTTTTATACTTCAAGCGTTACAGGGTTTGCAATACCGTCACTCACGGTTTTATCCTGCCTGAACTAAACGCCTATACATACCCAACGCAAACTTTTTGAATAACGGTAAATATCAAACGTTTGGTGCGGGGTTGCAAACCCCGCCCCACGTTCAGAAACACTCATGTAATAGATGATAAATAATCTGTGGATTTTTTATCAAGGTTTAGTCAATAACAGAAAGGGCTTCAGTCAGGATTTTACGGCTCGAATAATATTAATCTATTCTTTTTTATTTATGTTTACGCATCAATTAATATTTTTATCATATTATTTTTTAATGTGAAACATCTGAAATAAGCAATATTGCAATTTGACCCCATAGATACTTTCACAAGGAATCAATTATGATGGGCTTCGGCTATCGCCGCTACCCATCCGAGCTTAGTTATTTTGATTCCTTGTCACCTTGCAAACACGAAATGTAAATGGTAGTATCTTTCGCATTACAGGTATAGTAACAAGCTGACTTTCATGTAATTTATCACTTGTTTTTACCTCTATAAATTGGACTTCATTTCCTTTAATTAAGGTTAAATCAGGCCATCCACTTCTATATCTATAAGGGTCTTCGGCAAATTTATTTGCTAATGCAATGTAGATATTTATATTTATGGCATCGTACATTGCGTTTGCAAATTCCAGGCTTAGCTCAGGATATTCACCAGCTATAAACGGCTGAGAAATAATTTCTTGAAAGTTACTTAAATATCTAGGCTTAGATACTGATAAAATTGATGATATTATTTCTCCTTTTTTTTGTTTAAGAATTGTAAATTGGGCTTCTAGGTATCTTGTGCAAGCATCCTCTCTGTTATTAATAAAGTTATGTTGAGCAAGCTTGTCCAGCATAAAGGCTTTAAGTACTGTTAGTATTCCACTGCCTTCAGAACTGCTACCGATATAACCTAAAGATTTATAATATTCCAATAATGCCTTTTCAGGTCTTCCTTCGTAAGAAATATTGATAGTTTCATATTCTAACGATAACTCTGAACACTGCTTAGCCAAAGACATCATTGAAATTGCATAGACCTCTCCTAACACAGTTAATTTATCATCAACACCCAATAAATCAGCATTTTTTAAGGTATTTAATACTGATTTTTTGATATGCCCGATTGAATTTTCTGTGTAAATATTTAAGACAGACTGATTCATTTCTTTAGTCATTTTTTTCAAAGGCTATACCTGTAAATAATACTTACAATAATTAAAGCGTGGATTCAATTGATTGCAAAGCTAGATCTTTAGTAGGTTAGCATTACGCAACTTGGAGAGAACACTTTCAGGAGCCACTACATTATGAAACTTACCAACATCAGTATCCAGTGAAATGCTCTGTATTTGAGAAATATCGTTTCCAAGAAGATCATGTAATACTTTCTTGGCATTTTCTTCAATTTCTTGTTTTTTGTTTTCTAGTGTCTCTTTGGTTTTGTCAGTAAAAGCTTTGATTTGATCTTCAAATTTCATAGTAATTTCCTGTGCGCTAGTTATTTTGGAAAAGCAATTTTTAAACATCTAACATTACGGCAAGGGGCGTGCCGATCTGGGAACTTAAGCGAAGCCGCCGAACATTGATAAAAACTTTAAAACTGCCAACGGGCGGCGCGTCCCTTTGACCAACTTGTTAGGCCAGATAATATCCGCCAAAGCTAAACTACACCAAACTAAATGACTTATTATCCAATGGTACGAACTTATGGCATCGGAAAATTTTTACACTGATTTTCTTGTTCACAAAAGATCAACTATAACTCCAACAATGGAAGTAATATTATCAATGGCAGGCAACGAACTAAGCAGAGCCGACACAATCGACTTCTTAGGATTTCCAGATTTGAACTGTTCTTCAACAGCATCAATGACTTCTGTAGCAGAGTCTTTTTCCCTCTGTAGCATCTGTAATTGGCTTATTTCTGCGCGAAGTATTTCTATCTGTTGAAGTGCAGCCGTATGAACATTCACAACGTTTGTTGAATTATCGACTGAGTCATGATTGACTCTGGCGTTGTTTCCAGTGATGTGATAAGTGATGCTTTGAATAGCCTGTTTCGCTTCTGGAATGTGAAGCTTCTGTACTTTTATCTGATAGTTCGCTGGAATTCCGTGAAAGGCTTCATAGAAACCTGGATCGATTACACTGTACGTTTCTTCGGCCCCGTTGGACATCGTTCTTCGTATCAGATCTTCCGGTTCGATTAGAAGTTTGCCAGCATTCATAAAGATTTTGTTACGCTGAACACTTGCTTTCAAACCAACGATCTTAGTCCCGTCTTTCTTGAGTAGCACAACTGTATCATTCATGAGTTCTGCGAATGGCATGGTATGAATAGTCCTCTGATAACCTAATGTTTCGAGCTAAGCGCCGACTTGTTGTGAATTTTAAAATTCCAACAGTTTTTCGGAATTCTTACCCACCCTCTTTTTAAAAATCATCAATTCCTGATTAGGCATGAACACTAAGCGCTCCGGTCTTGTAATCAAATATATAGTTAGATTTAGCAGGTTACTAAAATTTCACAATACTTTCTCTTATAAAATATACTTCAGTTTCTTTAGTTTCACAACAACATTTTTATTACAGCGCGTAGGGTGTATAAGCGAAGCGTCATACACCGAAGTGGAATTGCTCAAGCGAGACGAGGATGTGCTGGTTCCAAATCTCCAGATTGGGAACTAGCGAAACCCCACCACCCGTGTACTCTGTCATTATGGCTACCCACTGAGGCGGGACATTTTTTTGTAGGGGCAGGCTTTACGCCTACCCTTTAGTGCCACGATGTTAGCAGGGCAACCGCAAGGGATTGCCCCTACAAGACACGGATATCGTTACATAAAATGACCATCCATGTAAGCCGGGACAAAAGCTGCAAGGCTTAACTTTAAACTGTCCCGGCTTAAGTTGATAGTCTTCTTATTTAACCCTATTTCTTTAAAAACCACCCAGCTCCCATCATTTGAAGCTCCCCGTCCGTCTATTAATTGTATGTTGATTCATAATTCACTATCATACCAGCCTGAATAGCCCACTTTGTTGCTTGATAATATTTGGAGATAAGATGAAATTAATAACAGCTATCATTAAACCGTTCAAAATGGATGATGTGAGAGAAGCGTTATCTGATATAGGCGTTGCTGGCGTTACTGCAACGGAAGTAAAAGGCTTTGGTCGTCAGAAAGGTCATACCGAGCTTTATCGGGGCGCTGAATATGTGGTCGATTTTTTGCCAAAAGTTAAGCTGGAAATTGCTGTTGCTGATGATATGGTAGAAAAAGCGGTCAGCACCATCGTTAAAGCGGCCAATACCGGAAAGATTGGTGATGGCAAGATATTTGTTTCTAATTTGGAGGAAGTGGTTCGTATTAGAACGGGCGAAACCGGCGAAGATGCTATCTAGGAGGCTGTCCGAGAATAGAAAACCTACTGCGGAAAAGCCATTTTGGCCAGATTTTCCGCTCATTTTCGTTAAATAGAATAACTATTCGCCTCAAATGATCAAAAAATCTGTCTCAAAATGGCTTCCCCTCGCTACGGTTCCTATTCTCGGACAGCCTCCTAGGACGATGACTGTTGCGATAACTAAAAAGCTGACTTTAGGCTTGCTTTTACTGCCAACACCGGCTTTAGCCGAGCCATTAAATCAAGCCAATACGGCTTGGGTTTTAACGTCTATCGCGCTGGTTTTGTTTATGACTATCCCCGGCCTGTCATTGTTTTATGCCGGATTGGTCAGAAGCAAAAACGTATTATCTGTGTTAATGCAGTGTTTCGCCATTACCTGCATGGTTTCCATTCTTTGGCTCGCAGGCGTTTACAGTTTTATTTATTCGGATGGTGGCGAGTTACAACAATTTATTGGCGGTGCATCCAAAGTTTTTCTGCCGGATATCAGCACGGCTGCAATGACGGGCGATATTCCGGAAACAGTTTATTTTATGTTTCAAATGACTTTTGCCATCATTACCCCCGCCTTAATTGTGGGGGCTTTTGCCGAGCGGATGAAATTTTCAGCTATGCTGTGGTTTAGTGGGTTATGGTTGATTATTGTTTATTTACCTATCTGTCACTGGATATGGGGCGGTGGTTGGCTGGCTGATTTGGGTGTGATGGATTTTGCCGGCGGTATTGTTATTCATGTTAATGCCGGTGTTGCTGCTTTAGTCGCGGCCTTGGTTTTGGGTAAAAGAAAGGGTTTTCCAACCACTGCCATGCCGCCTCATAATATGACCATGGTAGTCACGGGGGCTGGTATGTTGTGGGTAGGCTGGTTTGGTTTTAATGCCGGCAGCGCCTTAACAGCAGATGGGCGGGCTGGAATGGCTATGTTGGTGACTCATATTGGCGCCGCTTCCGGGGCTTTAACCTGGATGTTTATTGAATGGAAGCGTTTTGGAAAACCCAGTGTGTTAGGTATCGTTACCGGTATGGTGGCGGGCTTGGGTACCATTACTCCGGCATCTGGTTTTGTTGGGCCTGCGGGTGCCTTGGTGATTGGCATTGTTGCGGGTTTTGTGTGTTTTTATGCCACCCAATATGTAAAGCGTAAGTTAAAGATAGATGATTCTTTGGACGTCTTTCCGGTTCATGGCATAGGTGGTATTGCCGGTTCATTATTGACCGGTGTTTTTGCCGCCGGCAGCTTGGGTGGACTGGGCTTGCCTGAAGGCGTTTCTATTATGGATCAGGTTAGTGTTCAGGCCGTTGGCGTTGTTGTTACGGCTTCCTGGAGTGCCTTGTTTAGTTTTTTAATTCTGAAACTACTGGATAAATGGATAGGCCTGCGGGTGACTCCCGATGAAGAGGTGCAAGGACTTGACACCGTTTTGCATGAGGAAACCGGCTATCTTGATTTATAAGTCTTGATAACCGATTTGTTCAGGAGAAAAAAGGCGGCTTTCGAAGTCGCCTTTTTTGTTTAACACGTGATAATAGGTAACACCAACACCAATTAAAATACGGAGGCCTTATGGAAACTCTAAACAGATTATCTAAAATTAAAAAGCCGTTTATTATAGTAGGCAGTATTTTAATGGTGTATGTAGTGACCAGTATTTACATTGTGCCGGCACTATTAAAGTCAAAAATACCTGAGATTATTCAGCAGGAAACCGGACGAAAGGCATTAATTTCAGAAATACAGGTTCAACCTTTTCCACTTTCTATCAGGTTACAGGGGTTTGAGGTTCAGGAGCATAATGGTCAGCCGTTTGCAGCGTTTGATAATTTTTATATTAAATTGGGGTTGCTTCGATCAATAAAACAGTTGGCGCTGGTTTTTGATGAGGTTTTACTCGGCAAGCCTTATGTGCATATCGCCAGACAAAAAAACGGAAGCTTTAATTTTCAGGATTTGCTTAAGGACAAAGCGGATGATAATAAACAGCAAGGGCAACCATTCCCTGTCAATATCGTAAAATTAACCTTAACAGAAGGCAATCTGGTTTGGGAAGATGCCCGTTTTGACGCGCCGGTCATAGAGGATATCAATCCCATAAATCTCGCTATTGAAAACTTGACTACCCGGACTGATAAGCCCGCTATTTTGGGCTTGTCCCTGGCGTTGAAGTCAGGAGGATTTTTGGACTGGAAGGGTTCCGTTAATCTAAAAACAGGGTCTTCAGAAGGGCATATCAAGTTTGACAAGGTAACGCTGGAAACTATTATGGCGCTGGCTTTACCTGATAACAGGCTCTTTAATTTAAAAGGTTATGAATTACTCGATGCCGATTATAGCGCCAGTTATACTAAAAAGGGCTTACAGTTTACTGTTAATAAAGGGTCGTTTGAAATACATGATTTTGAATTGTTAGAAAAAAACCAGAATAAGACCCTGATAAAAATGCCGGTTTTCTCTGTGCAAGGGATTGATTTTAATTTTGAGAAACACGCTCTTTTGATTGCGTCCGTTTCAGCCAACGATGCCGATTTTCAGGTCGGCTTAAATGCGCAAGGTGTCATCAACTACGCCGCCTTATTCCCCGCAGCCAAAACCGTTGCCAATAATCCCCCTAACGCCGCAGCCAACCCGGTCGAACCTAGCGAAACGCCGTGGACAGTCAAGGTCAACGCACTGGCATTAACTAATTTTGGGGCGGTATTTGAAGACCAGACCTTAAAAAAGCCGGTGCTTATGAACTTTAAACCGATCAATGTAAAATTGACTGATTATAGTAGTGAGGCGGGTGCCGTTGTGCCGTATGAGCTAAGTGCAGGATTAAATAAAAGCGGCTTGATCAAGCTGGTCGGCGATGCCGTTATGCAGCCTTTTTCTGCAAATAGTGCCATTGATGCCAGCGGTATTGCCTTGGAAAATTTTGATCCCTACGTTGGCAAGTTTGCGCGACTGGACATTATTAATGGAAAGCTGGCGGTTGATGGCAATGTGGTTGTCGCTATTACTGATAAAAATCAGCTGGATGTCAAGTTTAAAGGCAATTCTGCGATAACTGGATTATTAATCAGGGATCGACAGCTTAAAGATAAAGCCCCCAAAAAAGATTTGGCAAGAATCCCTGTTTTTGCCGTGCGCGGTATCGATTTTAATTTGGCTAGCCAGGAACTGGTACTAAACTCTATTTCGGCAAATAATGCCGAGTTGCAGGCATGGTTGAATCCCGATGGTGTCATTAATTACCAGACCTTATTTACGCTCTCTCAAGCTGACAAAATAAGTATCGATAAAAGCATAGCAAATACCGTCAAGGCTGAAACAGCCACCTGGAAAATCAAAGTCAATGACATGGCTTTAACTAATCTGGGTATAAATTTTGAAGACCAGACGCTAACAAAACCTCTCATCATCAACCTTAAGCCCGTCACGTTTAAGTTGAAAAACTACAGTAATAAAAACGGCGCAAAATTGCCGGTTGAGTTAAATGTTGGCATCAATAAAACCGGTGTGATCGCACTTAAAGGCGATGTGGTTATCGCCCCATTTTCTGCCCTGCTAAACTTTGATGCCAAAGCGGTTGAGCTTGAGCCATTTCAACCTTATTTTGATAAACTGGTTCGGTTGGATGTTGTGGACGGAGATTTTCATATTGATGGTAAAGTATCCGTTGCTACAACAGACCAAGACAAGCTGGATGTTAAATTTAAGGGCAATACCGGTGTTAGCCGTTTATTAACGCGTGATCAAACGCTGCTTACCGACTTGGTAAAATGGGAAGACCTGAATTTAAAAGACCTGGATATTGATGTGTTGGCAAACCGTTATACTGCCGCTACACTGGTTTTTGATAAACCTTATGCGAGGGTCACTATCAAAAAAGACAAGACCGTTAATTTTAGTGATTTGGTTATCAGTGATAAAAGCAAGCCTCAGCTACTCGCTAAAACACACCCTGATAAACAAACGGATAGTAACAAACCCTATTTTAAATTAGGTAAAATTCAGATAACCGATGGCTCTTCTGATTTTTCTGATTTGTCATTAATTATGCCCTTTGCAGCGCAAATTAAAAATCTGGATGGGGGGGCAAGCGGTATTTCCTCTGCTAAAAACTCAATCATAACAGTTGTTTTAAAGGGTAATGCCTACGACTTGGCTCCGGTCGATATCAAGGGAGAGATGAGCCCTTATTTGGGTAGCAGTCAGGTAGAAATGAACTTTAACGGGCTGCCTATGCCGCTGGTATCCCCTTATATGGTGGAATTTGCAGGCTATAAAGTTGAAAAAGGCAAGATGACGCTGGGCTTAAAGTATACTATCGTCAACAGTCAATTAACGGCGACCAATAATATATTGATTGATCAGTTCGAGTTGGGGGATAAAGTTGAAAATCCGAAGGCGGTTTCTTTGCCTCTTAAACTGGCTGTCGCATTACT
>CAIUYS010000650.1 GCA_903903365.1 uncultured Methylococcaceae bacterium | reverse complement strand
ACACGTGGGTTTTTTCCTGAGCGGTTTCTTTGGCTTTATTTAGATCTCTAGCCAAATCAAATAATACAGACACGGCGACAGGCGTATTAAAATCATCATCCATCGCCTGTTCAAATCGGGTTTTGTAATCGGCGTCTATAGCGGTTTCCTCGCTGTCACAACCACGTAAGGCGGTATAAAGCCTGGTTAAGGCGACGCCTGCATCATTCAGTTGCTCATCTGAATAATTCAAGGGGCTGCGGTAATGGCTGGAGAGAATAAAAAAGCGGATTATTTCAGGTTTGTATTGTTTCAGCACTTCGCGCACGGTAAAGAAATTACCCAGCGACTTGGACATTTTTTCTTCATTAATCCGCACAAATCCATTATGCATCCAAAAATTAACAAATTTTTCGCCGGTCGCACCTTCTGACTGGGCAATTTCATTTTCATGATGGGGGAACTGTAAATCCATGCCGCCACCATGAATGTCAAAATGATTGCCCAGGCAGCAAGTCGACATGGCTGAACATTCAATATGCCAGCCGGGACGGCCTAATCCCCAAGGCGATTGCCATGCCGGTTCGTTGGCTTTGGCCATTTTCCATAACACAAAATCCATGGGATTCCGCTTTGCCAGGTCAACATCAACGCGCTCACCCGCCTGTAAATCGTTTAAATTTTTGCCGGATAATTGTCCGTAATTTTTAAATTTTGTGACGGCGTAAAACACATCGCCATTGCCGCCGACATAAGCCAGACCTTTGGCGATTAATGCTTCAATCATGGTAATGATGTCGGGGATGGATTGTGTTGCCTTGGGTTCAGCATCGGCGGGCAATACTGAAAGTGCTTGCTCGTCTTCATGCATGGCGGTAATAAAACGCTCGGTCAATTCGCCAAAAGCTTCGCCGTTGTCGTTGGCACGCTGAATAATTTTGTCATCAATATCGGTGATATTTCTTACATAGGTCAGGTCATAGCCCGAATAGCGAAAATAACGCGCGACGGTATCAAACACCACCATTACACGGGCATGGCCGATATGACAATAATCATAAACGGTCATGCCGCAAACATACATGCCGATTTTGCCTGCTACTCGCGGCTTGAATAATTCTTTTTTTCGGGTCAGGGTGTTATATATTTTTAACATAGGTTATAAGTTATACCGTTAGGCAAAGTCTGTATGCAGCGCCTATTTTATAGTAAACGGGCTGCCGATGGTGAGATCGCCAGGCAACAAAATAGTACAATCTACCAAGCGAGTACTTCTCTTTCAAGATAAAAACACATAAAATCTATCTTTTGCATCACCCGTAAGGAAAAATAAATGCGTACAATCATTCTTTTTATGATGCTGTCTTTAACCTCAACACTTTCATTTTCAACGGAAAAAACCATGTCAGATACACAAACAAAAGTTAAATTAACCACCACGCTCGGTGAAGTTGTTATTCAGCTAAATACTGAAAAAGCACCGGTTTCGTCGGCAAATTTTTTAACCTATGTTAACGAAGGCTTTTACAACGGTACTGTTTTTCACCGGATCATTCCTGATTTTATGGCGCAAGGGGGCGGCTTTGATACCAGTTTTAATCAAAAAGCGGTTCATGCACCTATCAAAAATGAAGCCAATAATGGTCTAAAAAACACGCGTGGCACCTTGGCGATGGCTAGAACCAACGATCCGGATTCTGCGACTGCGCAATTTTTTATCAATTACAAAGACAATTCGTTTTTAAATCACACCAGCCAAACATCAAGCGGCTGGGGTTATGCTGTATTTGGCGAAGTGATTGAAGGCATGGATGTGGTTGATGCAATGGCTAAACAAGCGACCAGTAACCGTGGCGGGCATCAGGATGTACCCAAGACAGACATCATTATTGAAAAAGCAGAAGTTGTAAAATAAGAAACAAGGTGCGAGGTAAAAGGTTAAAGGCGCAAGGCTAAAGGTGGAAAAATAGTACCTTTACCTTTCGCCTTTCGCCCTTCGCCCTTCGCCTTGTGCCTTGTACCTTCCGCCGCTGTTTTCCCGGAAGCGAGACGAGCAGTCGAGTGGTGGAAAATAGTTCTCAGAAGCTCCAGCGGATTTT
>CAIUYS010000649.1 GCA_903903365.1 uncultured Methylococcaceae bacterium | reverse complement strand
TTTGCTTATGCAGCAAGGTTATCACGGCACTGGCTTGAAAGAGATTCTTGATGCCGTGCAGATCCCTAAAGGCTCGTTCTACAATTATTTTGGCAGTAAAGAGAACTTTGCTGCTGAAGTCATACAGCACTATATAAACCCCTTCATAGATCAATTAAACGGGCATTTACAAAATCAGGAAATGGATGCCTTAAGTGCTTTATCGTGTTATTTCAATGAATTAATAACAGAATTAGAAAAAGCTGGTTATAAAGGCGGTTGTTTATTAGGGAATTTAATGGGTGAGATCGGCGATACCAGTGAGCTGTGTAAACAGTCCTTACAATCTGCGGTTCATCGTTACCGAAATTTGTTGCAAACAGGTCTGTTAAAGGCGCAACAAGAGGGAACTGTAAGAGTCGACAAATCAGCGCAAGAGATGGCTGATCTGTTGGTTAATATGTGGCAAGGAGCTTTATTAAGAATGAAAATTGAGCAATCATCCCTACCTCTCAAGCAATGCTGCGAACAGCTGTTGGGTGATTTTTTTAAGGCTAAATGATATTATAAACTTTAAGACGACCAGTCGTTTAAAATATAACCCAGGAGAAACATTACCATGCCAAAATATATTATCGAACGCGAAATACCCGGTGCAGGTTCATTAACAGCTCAGGATCTGCAAGGTATATCGCAAAAATCATGCGGTGTACTAAGTGATATGGGACCCAAAATACAGTGGGTAGAAAGTTATGTAACCGACGATAAAGTCTATTGTGTTTATATAGCACCCGATGAAGCGACTGTAAAGGCACACGCCGAGCAAGGCGGGTTTCCAGCCAATCGTATTTCCCAAATTAAAACCATGATTGATCCGACTACGGCAGAAATATAGTCGTTAGCAAACGAGAGACTGAAGGTGTGCGATTATGTGCACGCCTTTGGAATCTGTTATCTGCGCATTGACGTGCCAAGGTTTTGGGAATGCGCTTACCTTTATAGTTAAAAAGAACCCTATGAAACTAGAAACAATAGCTGTACATGGTGGCTATAGCCCGGACCCAACTACCAAAGCAGTGGCGGTGCCAATTTATCAAACCACCTCTTATGCCTTTGATGACACACAGCATGGCGCTGATCTATTTGATCTGAAAGTCGCCGGCAATATCTACACACGTATCATGAATCCGACTACCGACGTGCTTGAAAAGCGCGTAGCCGAATTGGAAGGCGGTCTTGCCGGTTTGGCTTTGGCGTCAGGTATGGCGGCCATAACTTATGCCATCATGACCATTGCCGAAGCAGGGGATAATATCGTTTCAGCCGCTACCTTATATGGTGGAACCTACAATCTGTTTGCCCATACTTTGCCGCAATATGGCATCAATGTAAGATTTGCCGATTATTGTGATCCTGCCGCTTTTGAGCAGTTGATTGACGAAAAAACCAAGGCTATATTCTGTGAGTCGGTCGGTAACCCACTGGGTAACATTACTGATTTTGAAGTTTTGGCCGAAATTGCCCATCGTCATGGCATACCGCTGATTGTGGATAATACCGTGCCGTCACCGTATCTGTGCCGACCGATTGAGCATGGTGCCGATATTGTCGTGCATTCATTAACCAAATATTTGGGCGGTCATGGCAACAGCATCGGCGGAGTAATTGTTGATAGTGGCAAATTTCCTTGGGCTGAACACAAGGTTCGTTTCCGTCGACTTAATGAACCTGATGTCTCTTATCACGGTGTGGTTTATACCGAAGCCCTGGGACCTGCGGCTTACATTGGTCGTGCTCGAGTAGTGCCGTTGCGAAATACAGGTGCTGCTATTTCACCCTTTAACTCGTTTTTAATTTTGCAGGGCATTGAAACCTTGGCGCTGCGCATGGATAGAATTTGTGAGAATGCCATTAAAGCGGCTCAATTTCTACAAAAACACAAAAAAGTGGCGTGGGTTAATTATGCTGGTCTTGAGGATCATCAAGATAAACCGTTGGTTGATAAGTATATGGGGGGGCGAGCCTCCGGCATTCTTACTTTTGGCTTGAAAGACGGTCGTAAAGCCGGGGAAAATTTTCAGGATGCTTTAAAGTTATTTACCCGACTGGTGAATATTGGTGATGCCAA
>CAIUYS010000648.1 GCA_903903365.1 uncultured Methylococcaceae bacterium | reverse complement strand
TATAAACAATAAGTTCCCCGCGCTTTACAAGCGTATTCCAAATACTCAAAACAGGTAAATCCATGTCCAATGATGTTTCAACATTACCCACTTTCCGTGATTTAGCACTGATTGAACCTTTGCTAAAAGCACTGGACGATGTCGGTTATGAAACACCTTCGCCCATTCAGGCACAAGTTATCCCTCACATGCTGCAAGGCAAAGATGTTCTGGGACAAGCACAAACAGGTACTGGTAAAACAGCTGCGTTTGCACTGCCCATATTGTCGCGAATTGATCTTCGTCAAAAAGACCCACAAGTTCTGGTGTTGGCACCAACCCGTGAACTTGCTATACAAGTAGCCGAAGCGTTTCAACGTTATGCCGCTCATCTAAAAGGTTTTCATGTTCTACCTATCTACGGTGGACAAGACTATAGCACACAATTACGTCAGTTAAAGCGTGGCGCCCATGTGGTTGTCGGCACACCAGGCCGGGTCATGGATCACATGCGCAAAGGCACATTGAATCTTGACACACTTAAGGTGCTTGTTCTTGATGAAGCAGATGAAATGCTGCGCATGGGTTTTATTGATGATGTGGAATGGGTGCTTGAAAAAACGCCTGACGACATACAAATTGCCCTTTTTTCCGCAACCATGCCTGCGGTTATTCGCAAAATTGCCCAAGAATACTTGAATGAACCCGAACAAGTTACTATAAAGGTCACTACAGCCTCTGCTGAAAATATCCGTCAACGTTTTTGGATGGTCAGCGGTGTACACAAGCTGGATGCGCTTACCCGTATTCTTGAAGCTGAAACGTTTGATGGTATGATTATTTTTGTCAGAACCAAAACGGCAACCATTGAACTTGCAGAAAAACTGGAGGCGCGAGGGTACTCAGCCGCAGCAATTAACGGTGATATGTCTCAAACACTTAGAGAGCGTACTATTGCTCATCTGAAAAATGGCAAGCTGGATATTTTAATTGCCACTGATGTTGCCGCGCGTGGTTTGGATGTAGATCGTATTACGCATGTACTCAACTACGATATCCCTTATGATACCGAGTCTTATGTTCACCGTATTGGTAGAACCGGACGTGCCGGACGTACCGGTGACGCGATTTTGTTTATTGCACCCAGAGAAAGAAAATTGTTGGGTAATATTGAAAAAGCAACCAAACAAAAAATTGAAGAAATGGGTTTGCCTTCAACTGAAGTTATTAATAATAAACGTATTTCTCGCTTCAAACAGAATATTACCGACACTCTGGCCTCAGAAGAGTTGAGCTTTTTTAGTCAACTGATCGAGCAATTCCAGCAGGAACATAATGTAACTGCCTTGGAAATAGCGTCGGCTTTGGCAAAGTTGGTGCAAGGCGATACACCGCTGTTAATGCAAAACTTACCTAAAAAAGCTTACGACAGTAGAGAAGACAGGCCGCAAAGAGACAGAGATGACCGTTCACACAGAGAAGATCGTCCACGCAGAGAAGATCGTCCGGAAAGGGATCGTAAACCAAAGCGTGCTTTTGGTAGTGGTGCCAATATAGAAATGGAAACATTTCGTATTGAAGTCGGTCACAATCATGGTGTAAAACCAGGTAATATCGTGGGTGCCATTGCCAACGAAACCGGTATTGATGGCGATCATATTGCCCGTATTAGAATTGAAGACGATTACAGTACGGTTGAATTACCCGCTGGTATGCCTAAAGAGTTGATTGAAGAACTGAAAAGAATCAGGGTAGCAGGTCAATTGCTGAGTATTACAAAAATGGATGATAGTGCGAAAAGAGCGCTACCTGATGATGCCGCTAAAAAAGCCGACAAGAGCAAAAAAAGAATGGGATCTACCTCAAGACGTGCAAAACCAAAAGCTGAGTAATAGGTAAACGGGTTAGGCTATATACAAGAATGAATAGTCACGAATAGCGCAGGATTTTTGTTTTTCCCCAAGGTGGAAAAATGGGTGTGTAGTCAGCTACGCACCTATTTTGACAGCGTAGGGAATGAATAAAAAGTCTAGTAATTGAAACTATTCTTCACGGAAAATCGCCTTGGTTAAGGCTAATCCATTGATGGGCTATTTGTAAGTTGAGTTACACGGATACAAACTATTGGTTCCAGATACAAGCACCACTGGCTTTTTCGATGGCATCTAAACGCAATTGATGAGCGGTTAATTCCTCTTCATTGCAGGAAATAATTTTTAAAGCAGAGCGATCTGTAGACACACGTTTTACGTTAGTATTAACACTGACTGCCCCGATTACCGATTGTCCTTCATCCAGCAACGAAGACTGCCCGCCAGTCATTAACAGAAATACATCAGCAAGAATTTCTGCATCCAGTAAAGCCCCATGCAAATCACGGTGGCTATTATCTATGCCATAGCGCTTACAAAGTGCATCAAGACTGTTTCTTTGTCCCGGATGTTTTTTTCTGGCGTAGGCCAGTGTATCAAATACTTCGCTAAAATCTGTGACGGTTCCCGACTTATTATTTAGTCGTGACAACTCATTATTGATAAAGCCGACATCAAATGGCGCATTGTGTATAACTAATTCGGCATCCTTAATAAACGCTATAAAATCATCAACAATTTGCTCAAAATGCGGCTTGTCATCTAAAAATTGATTAGTGATGCCATGAACTGCAATGGCACCTTCATCAATGATTCGATCCGGATTAATATAAACATGAAAGCGTTTACCTGTTAAGCGACGCTTAACCATTTCCACGCAACCAATTTCAATGATTCTATGGCCTTCCTGAGGATTTAACCCGGTGGTTTCGGTATCAAGAACCACTATGCGGTTGGTATAGGTGCGTTTATCCATAGTGTATCTTTATGTTGGAAAAGCTATCAATTTTCTATAATGTTTTAAAAAAATAACCGGACTGTCATTTCTATAACTAAACTTTAAGCATAGCCCTGAGGGTTTTTAGTCTGCCAGTTCCAGGTATCCGTTACCATGTCATCCAGGGTTTTTTCCACTTTCCAGTTAAGTTCTTTTAACGCCAGATCAGGATTGGCAAAACATTCTGCAAGATCGCCTGCCCGACGTGGAGAAATTTTATAATTAATGGTTTTGCCGGTTACTTTTTCGAAAGCATTGATTATTTCAAGGACACTATAGCCTCTACCTGCGCCCAGATTATAAGCCTTACAATCACCCGTTTCGAATTTTTCGCTGTTCAATGCCGCTATTGCATTAATATGGCCTTTTACCAAATCAACGACATGAATATAATCTCTGATACCGGTTCCATCCCGGGTTGGATAATCATCGCCAAATACTGATAATTGCGTTAATTTTCCAATGGCAACCTGTGCAACATAAGGCATCAGGTTATTAGGGATTCCATTCGGATCTTCGCCAATCAGTCCGCTTTCATGTGCGCCTATCGGATTAAAATACCGTAGCAAGGCAATTTTCCAGGGAGATTCCGTTGGGCTGATTTTATCTGCCGCCGACAAATCCCGTAAAATATCCTCAATCATGGCTTTTGATCTGCCATAAGGATTGATGGCTCCCAGTGCAAAATCTTCAGTGTACTGCGGACAGGAAGATTCACCATAAACAGTGGCGGATGAGCTAAAGACTAATTGCTTTACGTTTGCCTGGCTCATCACTTCGGTAAGCACCAGCGTTCCGTAGACGTTATTATGATAATACAATTGCGGTTGCTCGCAAGATTCGCCAACCGCCTTTAAACCCGCAAAATGAATCACGGTATCAGGCGATTCTTTGGCAAATATATCAGTCAACGCTTGTTTGTCACGAATATCGGCTTGATAAAAAGACAGTGATTTTCCGGTGATTTGTTGCACGCGAGTCAACGATTCAGGTTTACTGTTTGACAGATTATCAACCACAACCACCTTAAAACCTGCTTGCAGTAATTCAATGCAAGCATGGCTACCGATATAACCGGCTCCGCCTGTTACTAAAACTGTCTTATTATTCATAATTGCTTTTTTTACCGGGTTATTTTAAGTTTTATCAGATGTACGCGTCGGTTATCCGCTCTAATTATTTCAAAGCGCATGTTATCGACAATGAGACTTTCGCCTTTTTTAGGCATGTGTTCAAGGTGACTGACTATAAAGCCGCCGATGGTATCGTATTCATCAGTCGCTAAATGAGTGGAAAAATAGTCATCAAATTCTTCAATAGGAATAAGTGCTTTTATCATGAACTCATTAGCACTGCGCTGAAAGATATAGCCTTCATCTTCATGATCATCGTGTTCGTCTTCAATTTCACCGACGATTTCTTCCAAGACATCCTCAATGGTGACAAGACCCGCAGCCTGTCCGTATTCATCGACCACAATGGCCATGTGGTTACCATTGGTTCGCAATTCCTTAAGCAATACATTTAAACGCTTACTTTCAGGGACGACGCAGGCGGGGCGCATGATGTCCTGAACCGTCATGGTCTTGTTTTGTAATACCCGCGCCAGTAAATCT
>CAIUYS010000647.1 GCA_903903365.1 uncultured Methylococcaceae bacterium | reverse complement strand
AGAAGCTCATGCAATGGCTTGTCAATCCCGATGAGGAAATTCTCGACTGGAAAGCCGTGTGCGGGAAAACCGCACGCACGGTTTGGAGGGAGGGGAGGTTAATAGCCTTCCCTACCCCTATCATTGTTAACAATTATGTTTGCATTAATGGTTAAATGCTTTGCTTACCACTCACGCTTATAAAGATTTTCCCAGCACTCTATAAATTACATAAATTGCAAAGACAACCGTCACAATGTAAATACCCGCTGAAATCATTTAAAAATCCTCGTCAGTTATTGGTGGTTTTCTGTTTAAATTTATAACTAAAAATTAAACAAATGCTGGATTGATCAGATGATACAACAGGCTATCAATACCCTGAAAAAAGCCATCTTCATTAGACAATGACGATTTGTATCTAACTTTTAAAACAAGCGGATTAGAGCTTTAATTTACTCTTTAATTTTGCCCAGAAAGATTCTTTCGGAGCTTGTTGGCATTCGTCAATTAAAACAGGCACCAGTGTTTCGGTATCCACAACTTCAATCACTACGTTTTTAGCCTTGCCACCTTTGGTGTGCGCAGCAGCGGCAATAACGTACTGAGGCTTGATGATATCATCAATGGCGATAAAATCTTCGCAGGTCAATTTGCCTAACGGCTTTTTAACGCTATCCGCTTTGGGCGTCTCTGCCTTGGCCGCATCAGCCGCAAAAACAAGCGCAGAACCCGACAACAAAACTGCTGCTATCATACCCATGGTCATTTTTTTAGTATTCATAAGTACTTCCTGATAAGTTAATTTTAAAATATAAACTTAAAATAAAACGGCACTTATTAATTGCCAGCGCCAACCAGTGTCACTTCAATACGCCGATTCTGGGAGCGCCCGTCTGATGTATTGTTTGAGGCCACCGGATTAGATTCACCAAACCCCTGAGCAGACAGAAGGTTTTGATTGACACCTTGTTTTACCAAATATTCAACAACCCCGTCGGCACGTTTGGATGACAAGTCAATATTTGAAGAAATGCCGTCACGCTTTAACTTTGGACCAATGGGAACATTGTCGGTATAGCCATTAACAATAATTTTGGTTTGCTTCAATCCTGAAAGAGTCGGTACTAATTTACCCAGCACAGCCTTGGCCTGGGAATTAAGTTTAAAACCACCTTCAGAAAATAAAACTTTATCGACCATAGTGACTTTTAGCTCTCCCTCAAGAAGAACGATCTTGGCCTGGTCAGCACTCAATGCCGCTTGAAGCTGTTCATATTCTTGTTCTAACGCATTGTATTTGGTCTCGGTAACGCACCCGTTTAGTAAAAAAAGGGCGGCTACTGCACCGGTGATTAACAACTTTTTATTTGGTTTTTTCATGCTCTTGCTCAATGTATCAACAGGTGATCCAGTGATTTCGACCGCATTGAACAGCGACCAGCAAACACCTCTACCGCTCGGATTAAATGAGCAATAATCGTATTATATTCAAGCAAAACAAGCAACAATATTAATTATTCCCGTTTTTTGATTAACCTAAAAATCACCTGTTTTTTCAGGCTTATCAAACCATGAGGTTAATCAGACCGAAACCGGTATGACCTTATTGATCACTTCCCTGCAATACAGCTGCACCGCTACGTACCATCGCCAAGGGTTCGTGCAGCGTCGAGAAAATAAATTCCTCACCGATTGCCGCTGTAATCCCATGTCGATCCATATCCGCTCGTAGATAAGCATTAACGCGCCCGAAGACCAAGGTAACGCCGTAGCGCTTTAGATCGTCACACAAATCACGCAAAGAACGTGCAGCGGAAAAGTCTATATCCGTCATCGCACCTGCATCTACTAAAAACCAGCGTATAGGGGTCGGAGCGTGCTCTATCAGCGCACGCACTTCATCGGTAAACCGGTTGTCATTGGCGTAAAACAAATCCGCACCAAACCGGTAAACCACCAACCCAGGCTCGGTATCAAGCCCCGGCGTTACCTCGATTGGCAACCACCTTCCAGCTTCATCAGGCACCAATACCATGGTATGCGGACGATAACTGTGCCGTACATGCCGCAGCAAAGACAACGCCACCGCCAGCAAAATGCCTTGTTGAAGACCGACCAGCGCCACGACAACAGCGGTAATAATGGCAAGGTTAAACTCGCCCGGACTCTCGGCACGGATGCCGCGCAAACTTTTAAGATCGACAAGGCCAATGGCAATAGTAAACACAATACCGGCCAGTACACTATGAGGCAGGTACTGTAGCGGCCCGGTAAAGAACAACAACACCAGCAAGACAATACCGGCGAACACCAACTGCGCAACTTGGCTACGCGCACCCGCGAGCTCCGCCATTGCGGTCTGGGTCGGGCTACCGTTGACCACGAAAGCACCCGATAAGGCGGCCGTTGCATTCGCTGCCGATAAACCCAAAATATCAGCATCCTCATCTACCCGCTCATGATGCCGCACCGCAAAAACACGCGAAGTGGCGGCACTTTGGGCAATTATAATCACGAAACAGGATAAGGCGATCGGGATAACGTCAAGCGCCTCATCCCAACTCACCGCAGGAAATGTGAGCGAAGGCAGTCCCCCAGGTACCGGCCCGATGACGGCAATGCCGTGACCGGCAAAATCGTAACTATAACTGGCGGTAATGCCTGCTACCACTACAATCAGTGGCACTGGAAACCGTGGCAGAAAGTGGCGACAACCGAGGATACAGCTGACCACCAGCACCGATAGACTGAGCGTGGGTAGATTGACCTGCAACAAGCCGTCGATTACCTGTTGCAATTGCTCAAACGTTTTATGCGCCGTTACGGGTATGCCAGACATTTCACCCAGCATGGCGATACCGATCTGAAATCCGACCCCGGTAAGAAAACCGACCAACACGGTGCGTGAAAGAAAATCGGCCAGAAAGCCCAGCTTAAACAGT
>CAIUYS010000646.1 GCA_903903365.1 uncultured Methylococcaceae bacterium | reverse complement strand
TTGCGCTTGATAATTTTATCGCTTTTGCACCGGACGCCCTGTTTCCGTTAGGCGGCTATCCAGGTAATGAAGACAAGGCGCGTGAACTCTTTAAAGGACTGGATCAAACCAAAACGCACACTGATTTTATCACCGCTGTAGGCGTCTTGAAAAATCTGCCGGAGGGCAACGGTAAAGTCGGTGCGGTAGGTTTTTGTTACGGCGGCGGTATTGTTAATTTCCTGGCAACGCAGATTCCTGGTCTGGCGGCTGGCGTGCCTTTTTATGGCAGTCAACCCAATTCAGAAGACACCGCAAAAATAAAAGCCCCTTTGTTGCTGCATTATGCGGGCGAAGATGAACGCATCAATGCCGGTTGGCCAGCTTACGAGGTCGCACTAAAAGCCAACAGCATTAACTACCAAGCTTACGTTTATCCGGGCGTACAACACGGCTTTAACAACGACACCACGCCGCGTTTTGACGAGGCTGCTGCAAAATTGGCTTGGCAACGCACGATTGCTTTTTTTAACCAGCAATTGCGTAGCTAGATCAGCGTTTTTTCGTAGTAACGGGTTACGCTACACCAACGGCTTATTACTGATAATTTTAGGGGTTTTATGCTTGAATTTCGTCCACTGACTATTGCGTTTGTATTGGTTGCAATGCTTTGCGGAAAAGCGCAGGCGACTTCGTTTGAAGCGGCAACCGACCAAGTTAAAGCACAGCTGATTGCGTCTGTCGATGCCGTGCATCCCGGTGACGAAATTCTGGTCGGTGTCCATCAACGCATCATTCCTCATTGGCACACCTATTGGATAAACCCCGGTGACTCCGGTTTACCGACCACTATTGATTACGCACTTCCCGGTGGCTCAACCGTCGGCGACATTCAATGGCCAACGCCCATCCGAATTATTTTGGGGCCAGTAACCAATTACGGTTATGAAAATGAAGTCACTTTGATTTCAAGCATTAAAGTGCCACTCGACAGCATTATCGGCGGTCAGTTTCCGGTTAATGCCAAAGTAAAATGGCTGGTCTGTGAAGAAATATGCATTCCCCAAAAAGTTGATTTAACACTGGTTTTGCCGATTGTCTCACCCGGCACCCCAACAGGGAACGGCAATCCACTAATCAAAACAGCGCTTGCCGGCTTGCCGGTGCCAAGCCCTTGGCCGGTCAGCTTAACGCATAGCGAAAAAGCCTTATCGTTACAAATAACTGACGCCAAATTTCAGTCTAACGCTATTAAAAATATTTGGTTTTATCCTGCCAAATGGGGCAATGTTGTACACAGCGCTGATCAGTCTTGGGAACTTGCTGGCGATACCATAGAGCTACAACTAAAACCGGGAGATGCACCGTTATCTCAGGACGAGAAACTGACGGGCGTTTTGACGGTTACCCAAGAGACTGGCAATGGCGCCGTTACGCAGGGCTATCATGTCAACGTTGCAGGAACGGCTGTTGCCAATATCGCCACGATTACTGCCAAAAAACCCGACTTGGTGCTGGCCTCCGCGTTACTGTTGGCTTTCTTGGGCGGCGTGATATTAAACCTGATGCCCTGTGTTTTTCCGGTGCTGTCTATTAAGGCACTGGCGTTAATAAAACATGCCCACCAAGCGCCCCGGCAAAACCGGCTGCATGGACTAGCCTACACACTGGGCATACTCGTAAGCTTTGCCTTGCTTGGCGGCGTACTGATTGCACTAAAAGCCGGCGGCGCAGAAATCGGCTGGGGCTTTCAATTTCAATCGCCGCTGTTTGTACTGGCGGTTGCCTATTTGATGTTTACGGTCGGACTCAGTTTGTCGGGTGTCTTTTCAATCGGTGGTTCGGTCATGGGAATCGGCTCCTCACTGGCTGAACGCACCGGTTACAGCGGCAGTTTCTTTACCGGTGTCTTGGCAACCATTGTTGCAACACCTTGCACCGCACCGTTTATGGGTGCCGCACTGGGCTTTGCTTTAACCCAACAGCCAGTCGCCCTGTTATCCATATTTTTATCTTTGGGCTTGGGTCTGGCATTGCCTTATTTACTGTTAAGCCACTGGCCCTCTTTACAACGACGCCTACCCAAACCCGGTGTGTGGATGGATCGGTTAAAACAGGGTCTGGCTTTTCCCATGTACGCAGCGGCTGTCTGGCTGGTCTGGGTATTGGCACAACAAGCCGGCGTCAATGCCGTCGCTGTCGCGCTGGGCGGGATGGTTATCATCGCGTTTGCCGCCTGGCTCTACGAATCAACCAAAACTGCTGGAAGATCCGCGCAACTAAGCGGTGCCGGCGTTGCCGGATTCTCGCTGTGGTTCGCGTTAGTCGGGAGTTATTTTGGCATAGAATCCGCACCGGCATCGACCTCGGTAAATATTAAATCTTCAAGCAACTCGGAGGCTTACTCGGCAGAGCGTTTAAATGAATTGCGCAGCGAAGGGAAACCGGTATTTCTTAACTTGACGGCAGCGTGGTGCATTAGTTGTTTGGTCAATGAAAAAGTAGCGTTGAGCCAGGACTCGGTTCTTGATGCCTTTAAACAAGGCGGCGTTACTTATCTAAAAGGCGACTGGACTAACCGTGATTCTGAAATAACCAAAATTCTGGCCGAATTCGGGCGTAGCGGCGTACCCCTTTACGTCTTTTATCCGGCAAGTGCCAGTCATTTAAAGAAGCCGATTGTGCTGCCCCAAATATTGACACCCGAAATGGTAACAAAAGCCGTTGCGCCCTCACTGTTGGCAGAAACAGCGCTGTAACAAAATGAGGCCTATTAAAAATTAAGAAGGTATCCATGGATTGGTTATCTCCTTATCAGGAAACGAATAAACTGACAAAGGTAACGTCAACAGGTGAGTCGATGTGATCAAGTTCCTTGTTTAGGAAATCGATAAAACCTGTAAGCGTTGCCCCGGTCAGTGACCTGTTCGCCAATGAGGGATCAGTTTTGGTAGAAATACGATGGATTGGCTTTCTGCCTTTTTAATGTTTTTTGGTGATCTCGTTGTCAGTTTATAACGGGATCGTTAAACGTATAACAATTTATTAGTGGTCGAATTTATGCTGACAAGTCATCAACAACGACTCATCACGGTTCTTGCCATCCCTTTTATAATTATTACGGAGTTTATATGTTCTTACATCGATTTTATCCAGTGGCCTTATTAAGCCTCGCGTTCGCATTTACCTCCACAGCCGTCTTCGCTGAATCAGTAATAGACAAGCCGGCACCTTTATTTTCGGGAGCCGCCGCTGACGGCAGCACCATTAAATTGGCCGATTTACACGGAAAAACCGTGGTCTTGGAATGGACTAACCATGAATGCCCGTTCGTCGTAAAACACTATGAAAGCGGCAACATTCCGGCCTTACAAAAAGACGCCGTCGCCAAAGGCATTGTCTGGCTACAAGTGATTACCTCTGCACCCGGTAAAGAAGGCAATGTAACCGGCGAGATTGCCCAAAAACTAAATGCGCATCGTGGCGCAACGCCGACCAATACCGTTTTAGATACTGATGGTTCAATCGGCAAGCTTTATGGCGCGACTAATACGCCTCAGTTTTTTATTATCGATCCGCAAGGCGTGTTGGTTTACAAAGGCGGCATAGACAGCATTCCTTCTGCTGATCAATCTGATATTGCCAAAGCCGAAAATTACATCAGTGCCGCCTTGGCCGATCTTGCCGCCGGCAAAAAAATAGCCAAAGCCAACACCAAACCGTACGGCTGTTCAGTTAAGTACGCCAGTTAAAAAGGATCATTAAAATGAAAGTTACTATTCATATTTGGGACTTGCCACACCGGCTGTTTCATTGGCTACTCGCCGTTTCTGTGGCAGCGTCTTATATCACTGCCACAATCGGCGGCGCTCTCATTGATTGGCATGGTCGACTAGGCATTTTTATTTTAGGTCTGCTGGTTTTTCGCAT
>CAIUYS010000645.1 GCA_903903365.1 uncultured Methylococcaceae bacterium | reverse complement strand
CGTGATTCTGATGCCTTATCGTTACGTGGCGAGTTTGCTTTGTCCGAGAAAAAAATACCTGAAGCGATAGGTGATTTTAGAGCGGTATTGGTTGATCAACCTCAAAACGTTAAAATACTTAAATTATTGAGTACCGCGCATTTGATGAATAAAGACCTTGTTTTGGCGCGTGAAAACATGGAAAAAATAGTTCAAATTGCCCCTAAAGATGAATCGGCCCGACTTGATTTGGCCAGTTTACTGCAACAATCGGGTGAGACTGAACGGGCAGTGCAGCAAATTAATGAACTGATAACCGCCGATCCTAAAAGCAAGCGTGGACTGGAAGCCATCTATAAAGTGTACCTGACCGATAAAAAATGGGATAAGGCGCAAGATGCAGCAAAACGCCTGCAGGAAGCGGTTCCAAAAGAAGGTATGGGCTATTTTCTGTCCGGCTTGGCCTTTCAGGCAGAAGGGAAGGTTGATAAAAGCGTACCCGCCTTTGAACGCGCTCTGTCGATACAACCTGATGCGATAGAACCACTGACTCAACTGGTTAAAAGTTATTTGGCGCTTAAACAGACCGATAAAGCGGTTGCCAAGTTGAATGAAACTATCAAGCAACAACCTAAAAACTTTGTCGCTTACAATTTATTGGGCGGGGTTTACTTAAGCGATAAAAAGTTTAATGAGGCGATTGGTGCCTTTAAAAAAGCGTCAGCCATCAAACCTGATTGGCCCATTCCTTATCGTATGATAGCCATGTCTTATGGTGCGCAAGCAAATAAAACCGAAGCCATAAAAGCTTATCAAGAAGGTATTGTTAACACGAAAAGTGCAATGGAATTGGTTAATGATTTGGTTACTATTTATACCCAAGGTGGAGAGCAAGACAAAGCCATTGCGGTGTTTGAAGAGGCCTATAAACAGCATCCCGAGTCAATGGAAGCGCTAAACAATCTAACCAGTTACCTGTCTGATTACGCTAAAGACACTGCCGGCATTGAGCGTGCCGCTAAACTGGCTGAGCCTTTGGAAAAAATCGATAACCCTAATACGCTTGATACTGTTGGGTGGATTGCTTATAAGCAAGCCAACTATGCCAAAGCCCAGGAATTGTTGTTAAAAGTATTAGCAAAAGAACCTGAGTCCGCAGTCAGTAATTATCATTTAGGCATGATTTATTTCAAACAAAATGATACCGCTAAAGCCCGTGAGTTCTTGCAGAAAGCCGTTGATAAAAAAGGTGGTTTTACTGGGCTGGATGAGGCAAAAGAGATTTTAAAGTCACTGGATGATGCAGGTACAACCAAAAACTAGAGAACGAAGCGACGTGGGAGCGATGCCCACGTCGCGAATAAAAAACGCTCCCGATTATAGCAATCCTCGTTTTCTCAAGCGAGGCATGGTCGTAACCAGGTTAACAGGGATGTGAATAATTGGATCAAAAGTAGTTGATACTTAATCTTCAAGTTTTCGGCTACCAAGGCAGTACGCAGAAAATAACCCCCCCCATAATCAGCGTGGGAACGATTGAGTGGTGGTTATTTATTGCGAATTACCCAACTTAAGCCGGGACAGATAACTTTCCGGGAGCTCCGAGCCCAGATCGGCACGGGATAGTCAAACCGATTTGCAAATAAAACCGTTTAGTGGATGCGGTTTTAGGTGCCCGATACACACCCATCCACTTTTCGTGCAAAAAAGAAAGGGGTCTCACCAGCCCTTATTTTTATCAATCCATTTCAAGCTTATCCAATACCAGGCAGTCATCGGCAGCATCATGGCAACCCAACTCCAGTCATCAATTAAAAGTAATTTTGCCACCCAACCATCACCGTTGAAGTAAAGAACCCAGGGAACACAATAAAGGCTAAATACCAGGCTGCTCCATATCAGTATGAGTGCCCCTTTGCGGGTTTCAATGCTGGAGAAAGCCAAAAATACCCAAAGCGGAGTTGTATCGGTTTTTTTCATGCGTGAGTCTCTTGTAATAATTATAGTGTTTGAGCGTGTGGTTATAGGTTTAATTGTATCATCCCTGGCTACTGAGTTCCGATATCCATATCAGTGACTTTTTAAAGAGGGGCGGCAACCTCCAATAATATAATACTGCAGTTGGATTAAAACAGCGTTAGCTGTTTTTACAGGCAATAGCTGAAGCGATTGCACTCCCGTTTTTAAACAACCTGAACTTAACTGTGTACAGTACTGCTGGAGTTAGGGAGTTAGGTGAATCCTTGGAGGTATTTTCTGCGTGTTGCCTTTACTGTAACAGTGCGAATGAATTAGCATCTATCTTAGATCGTCGCGCTAATCCAAACCAGCCCAGCAAGCTGCTGCAAAAAAACCACATAGCCGATGGCAAAGGAACTGGCGTTAACGAATAGATTATTGAAGGCAGTTGCATTGCACTTACCTCATAGCCAATTAAATCGAGTGCTCGCAAGTCATTGCTGGAGATAGCAGCAATTTGGCCATAAGCGAGTGTTGGATCCATAATCCCCCACAAGTTGGTTGAGCTGTCTTTCCAGTGACTGGCTTGATTGCCGTCGCCTGTAAAACTCCCTGTTGAGAAGGGTACCTGTACGCTCAAATCATTAAAGTAACTGGCAACACCGGGTCTCAAGTCTCGTGACATAGTCGAAAATTCTGCGGTTGTCGTCGGAACGGCGTCAGTCCCAAAGCGGAATAAATCAAGTAAATAGGGGGTAATAGCACCCGTTTGGTTTTTTTTCAGCATAGAATCAATTTCATCGACAATCGAAACGAAACCTAAAATATGCCCAATTTCATGGGCTGCAACCGTTTCAAAATCCATGGTTCCAGCAGTAATGCCGTTACTGGCATCGTAATCGAAGGCAAAGCCGCTGTTAAAGTTAATAGTGCCATCGTTAATGCCGAACTGACTATCCAAAAACGAAGCGTATGTCGTTGAATCGCTAAGTGCTTTAAAATCGGCTTTTGTTGCCATCAGATAACCGGTATTAGTGATGCCGGTTGGCAAATAGGTGCTGAACTGATTGGCCGTGGGTAAATAATTAACGATTGCGTCATTAGCTTCGTTGCTTGCATCGGAAACCAAGGCGTTTCCTAGCTCGGAATAGCTACTGTATAAATCCTGAGAACTTGCATTACCAATGACTCTCGCATTGTTAAGGTTTGTCATATTGATGGCAATATTGATCGTTACCGGATCCAGTAACTTCGTTGACCAACTACTGCCAGCGAGATTAAGTGCGGCGGTTGCCTCACTACTCATTCCTGTCGTAATAAAGTTAAAATTAATAGCTTGGGCCGATGGTGTTACGGCCAGACAGAATAAAGTAATTTTAGTCGTTGTTAGTAGTTTCATTATTATTGATGGTGCGGTGTGAGAGGGGTTTTCTCCAGATCATCAAATCCATTATAAAGATTCAGGAGGTTGAGCCATTAACTGATTCAGCACAGATAGCATCCCTTTAAGCATAAGTATCTACACAAATCATATAGCCGTCATTCCGGCAGGGATTGCCGGAATCCAGGACACAGGGACGTGAAAAATTTGATCAAAAGTAGCTTTATATAGCTAAAATTGGTTTGCGTGATTCAAGATTGCCATCCATGGCATCTGGATCCCGGCAATCCATGCCGGGATGACGAGTTGGGTAGATACCTATGCCCTTGAAGAGAGGTTATCGTGCTGAATGTAAATTATTTATCTGAGAATCAATAGATAATCCACCCGATTACTTAAAACTAGCTTGTTTGGTATTTGATTTTTTTATTGCTGGCTTTGTTAAGTACGGTGCCCAAAACATTAATGTCTTTAAGCAGCGATGCGGCCTTTTTCAGGTCATCGGTTTTGGTATGGCCTTCATCAACGACCAGCAAAACACAGTCTACACAAGGAGCAAAGCCCAGTGCATCAGCCTGTGATAACAAGGGGGGCATATCAAAAATGACGATTCTTGAGGGATAACGGGTTTTTAATTCATGTACCAGGCGTATCATTTTGGGTGAACGCAGCATTTCCGTGGAGTTAATCATCTCTTTGCCTGCCGGTAAAATTACCAAACGATCCAGGTCAGGATTAATCAACATTTCATTAATCGGGGTGTTGTGTAACAAATAATCACCCAAGCCAAGGTCTGCATCAAGGCCAAAAAGATTACAAATGCCGGGATTTTGAATGTTGGCATCAACCAGCAACACGCTACGATTTAATTCCATCGCGATACTGATGGCGAGATTAGCGGCCGTTAAACTGTTGCCTGTGCCATCGCCAGGGCTGGTTATGGCTAGCGTGCTCCAGTTATTGGCATCCATGACCTGCAGGCAGCGGGTTTTCAGCATTTTGTAAGATTCAAGCCATTCTCCCGGCTTAAAACCGCTGATTAGCCGGTTTTTTTGCAGGTGATTGCGAGAGGTGGCCTGAATACGCGTTTGCGTATAGAGGTAGTGCTCGCTATCTGACGGCAAGGTATTGGCGTTGCCGGTTGACGGATTGATTTTTTCCATTAGGGTGTCGATTGAGCTCATAGTTTATCTTCTGTTTATGATTTAAAGATTGCCGATAACACGCAACAGTTTGTACCAAAACACATCTAACGGCATCACAAAAAAATGGAAGCCGATAATTGTCAACACAAGGGCAATTATCGTGCTGATCACTATGATGAGGCGACGCTTTAAAAAGGTATCCTTTTCTTCTTTGCTTTCAAGATAAGGTATGCTTGATAACGGCAATACGCCTAAAATTGATGCAATGGTTTTTTCATTATTGATGGTTGAGCCCAGCATCTCAGCCAGAAAAACACTGCCAAAGCCACCGGCGGCGGCAAACACAAAGCCGAGAAAAAGAATGGCTCCCCGGTTGGGGCTCATGGGTTCCAGTGGTTCTTGAGGCGGATCAATCAAGGTAAAGCGCTCACCTTTACGTTCAACTTCAAGTTGCTCGGAAATTTGCGCTTCCATTTCTCTGGCGCTCACTTCACGATAACGTAGATTGGTGTTATCCAAATCCTGAATAAGATCAATATATTCTTTTTCGACCAACGGAGCTTGTCGCAAGCTTTGACGCAGTTCGTCCGTTTTTTGGTTAAGTTGGCTGCGCGTATAAGCGAGTGATTCAACTTCTGCCTGAATGGATTGCAACTGTGCTTTAAGGGTTATAAAGGCTGGGTTATCAGGTTGTAGTAATGGATTGGTCGTTTGAGTTTCGCTGGCAGTCACCAACGATTGCTGCAAGATGGCTATCTGTTTTTTTAGTTTAATGACATCCGGGTGTTTACCTGAATATTGTTTTAACAGCGAGGCTAATTCGGATTTTTTACCGGTTAGTTCGGCATTCATCTTGTTAAGGTCTGTATTGCTGCCGGTTTCTTTTTTTAACGAGTCAATTTCTCGTTTGGTTTTAATGACGTCCGGGTGGCCAGCAGAATAACTGGCTTGTAAAGAAGGATATTGGGATTCCAGCATCTTGAGTCGATCCTTCATGTCAAATACACGACCGCCGGCGGCATTGGTAGCCATGGCATTGGGATCAATTTGAGCCAGCTCGCCCTCAAGATAGAACTGACGTTCATGCAGAGAGCGTTCCTGGCTTTCAAGGTTTAATAATTGACTGCTAAGAGAGGTGAGTTCCTGCTGGTTAAGTTGGCTGATTTGCGGCAGCTGGTTGAGATTTTTTTCTTTGAAAGCCGCTAATTTTGTTTGGATTTCGTTGATTTTATCTTTTAAGCGGCGAGATTCTTCACTTAAAAACAGGGTTGCATTTTGTGCCGTCTCGGTGCGTGATTTGATGTTTTCCTTAAGGAACAGTGATGTTAGTTCGTTGGCTACTTTTTGTGCAAGTGCAGGGTTACTGTTATCAAAGGTTAGTGTAAACGCGATAGTGGCTAGAGAGGGCATACCATTACGTTTGTCTATGACATTGGCACTGATAGGGTCAACTTTAATGCTGCCACGCATTTTTTCAAGAATGCGCTCCTCTGATTTGTTTTTTCTTTCTTTGGAATACAGATCAAATTTCTGGATGATTTCCATCAAATTGGCGCGGGTCATGATGCGCTGGCTGATAACCTGGATGCGTTGGTCTGCAAACGTAGTTACGGTAGAGCGTACCAAGTCGGATGGAATTTCTTGTTCTTCAATCAGGATCGTTGCCATTGAGCGGTAGACCGAAGGCAATACAACAGACAAAATAATACTCAGTATTGAAATCACGATAAACGGGATCAATAAAAACTTGCTGCGTCGTTTGACTATATTTAAATAATCTTTGATATCGATCGCTTGATTCTCCACGCTATTTCACCTGATTGTTGGTTTGGGGTTGATAAGTAAATTGTAGTTGAACGCCATTGTCTACACTAGCTTGATGGCTGCTTTTGTAATCTTGTTGGCGGTAGCTATAAGATAAGCCTACATTGATTTCTGGCGTCCATTTCCAGTTGATGTTGGGGTTAATAGAGGTCATAGTCCTGTCATTGGTTTGGCTATTTTGTACAGGCATTTTATAGAGTGAGTAATTGGTCGAT
>CAIUYS010000644.1 GCA_903903365.1 uncultured Methylococcaceae bacterium | reverse complement strand
GGGCGAGGTTAAAAGCCCCGTCCCGCTTGAGGTTTGGAATACAAACCTAGGTTTGTACTCCGACTATTAAACAACTTACAATAAATAAGCCCCCAACTTTATAGTCTCCACATGTGTTGTACCCAGCATTATAGAAATCCTTAATTCGGTGGTGCGCCCAGAGTCAGGTAATGATTGGGGGGGTATTTATTGCGAGTTACCTTACTTGAGATAATCCTAACCTTGAACCTTAAGAAATTATTCCCAAGCCTTTACCAGTATTTTTAACCAGGTATCCAGTCGATCCGGTGTCAGGTCTTTTTGATTTTCCTGATCCAAGGCCAAACCTACAAAGTGACCATCAATGACTGCCTTGGAGGACTGGAATTTATAACCCTCTGTAGCCCATTCACCAATGATGGTGGCACCACATTGTTTAAATTGTTCGTATAAATAAAAGACAGCATCAACGAATTCGGCAGGATAGCTTTTTTGATTACCCAGCCCATAAATAGCGACTTTTTTGCCGTTAAAATCCTGTCCTGCCAGCGTCGGTAAAAATTCCTCCCAACTTTCTGTGGCGTTGCCGGTGGACAGGCCGGGTAATAAACCTTCGCCATAAGTGGGTGTGCCTAAAATCAGGGTGTCATACGCCAGCAAATCGGTCACGCTGGCATTGCGTATATTCACCGGTTTAGCGGCAATTTCCGAACCTAATATTGTTGTTATATCTTTGGCAATACGTCGGGTATTACCGGTATCAGTCCCAAAAAAAACACCTACTTTGGCCATGACTTCCTCGCATAATAAAATAAACGCCTGACGGTTTAATTTCAGGGCAGGTTACTGGTTGTTTAGCGTCTGCAATAACTGGTCATTGCTCTTAAGTTATTACTCTTAAGCGATTGCGTAATAGTCGTTGTTAAAGTTTTATTTGCAGCAGTCCGGTTTCTTTGTTGGTCTGTAACGCCTGCCATTCATCAGGCGTATAAGCTTTTACACTGACGGCATGGAGTTTTCCTGACGCCAGCGGTTCTTTTAACGTTGCCATAACCAATTGCTGTTTTTTAACCAAAGCCAGATCAATGAATTGTTCGCTGACAACACTAATCAATAAATCACAGCCTTCACCATCGACCAGCACTGTTGCATCAGGCATACCTTGCTGCACCAGTTGTTCAATATCACGGATGGATAAGGTCTCTTTTTCTGCTTCTGCTTTTTTGGGTGTTGCGGTTTTTAACAGGGGCAACAAGCTGCCGTTGTTTGACAGTTCTTCAATAATGTCACAACCGCCGACCAATTCGCCGTTAACAAACAGTTGCGGATAAGTGGGCCAGTGAGAAATACTGGGTAACTTTTCCCGAATGAAAGGAGCTTCCAGCACATTGATATAAGCATAAGGAATGTTGGTCGCGTTTAGAATGCCTACCGATTTGGCTGAAAATCCACATTGCGGATTAGCCGGAATGCCTTTCATATAAAGGATGATGGGGTTGGTTGCCAGTTGGTGGTGAATTTTGTCTTCGGTTTTCATTAGGTTTCCGTTTTTTGTTAAGCTAAAAATGTAAGAAGTTAAATAATAACATTGGAAAAATAGAACACGGATGACACGGATTTAACGGATAAACACCGATAAAAAAGCTTCTTTTATGAAGAAATCACCCGTAAAAACTTTTAACCTACTAATGTTTGCACATCAAAATCGGGTTCTTTAAATCCGGTTTACTCTTTTAAAATCCGTGTCAATCCGTCTTATCAGTGTCATCCGTGTTCCCTATAGTAAATCGAGTAGAGGTTCGCTTCAGTACTACCCCGCCTGTTGCCTGAGTTTTATTTCGTTCTTTTTAATCAGTCTAACGTCACCTTCTCCAGTGATAACGGCCGCATCGACAATGCATTGCTCAATATCATTACAGGAAGGAATATCAAACATGGTTCTTCTGAGTATTTGTTCCATAATACTCCGCAATCCGCGCGCTCCGGTTTCACGCTCGATGGCTTTTTTGGCGATTTCAACCAAGGCATCGGGTTCAAATATTAGCTCCACACCTTCGTAGGCAAATAATTGTTGGTATTGGCGAACTAAAGCATTTTTGGGTTCGGTTAACACTTTAATCAACGCCTCTATATCCAGAGGTTCCAGCGGTGCCAACACCGGAAAACGGCCAATAAATTCGGGAATCAAGCCAAATTTGCGTAAGTCACTGGGTTGTGTGGCATTTAGCAAGGCTTCCAGTGCGGGTTTATCAGCCGG
>CAIUYS010000643.1 GCA_903903365.1 uncultured Methylococcaceae bacterium | reverse complement strand
CTGGTCGGTTCATCACAGACAATGAGCTTGGGATTAACTGCCAAGGCGCGGGCTATACAGATCCGTTGCCGCTGACCGCCGGAAAATTCATGCGGATAACGTAACGCCGAATCGGTAGGTAAATCGACTTGTTGCAATAATTGTTTTACGCGGGCCTTGCGCTCGGTAGAGCTGATGTTGGGATGCAAGGCACGGATGCCTTCGGCGATGATGTCGCCGACCAACATTCTGGGATTCATCGAGGAAAAAGGGTCTTGAAAAACAATCTGGATATTGGCGCGTTGCTGTCTTAAGGTTTCGCCGGTTAAGGCATTAAGATTGATACCATCAAGGGTAACCTGTCCACTGCCACCTGGGATCAGGTTTAACAAGCTTTTGCCCAGCGTGGTTTTGCCACAACCGGACTCACCGACCAGAGCCAGTGTTTTTCCTTGCTGGATAGTAAAACTCACACCATCGACGGCGCGTACATAATCAACGATACGTTTAAAAAGACCTTTGCGAATAGGGTAGTAACAATAAAAGTCGTTAACCTGCAATAAGGGCGGTTTTTGTTGGGGAATGTGTGCCAAACAGCTTTGCATGGAAGGCAAGGCCTTGAGTAACTTACGGGTATAGGGATGTTGGGGTTGATTGAAAATGATTTTGGTTAATCCGGTTTCGACAATTTTACCTTGCTGCATCACGGCAACGCGGTCTGCCATGGTCGATACCAGCGCCAAATCATGGCTAATCAACCACAAGGCCATACCGGTTTGTTGCTGGATGTTTTTGAGTAACGCCAATATTTGCGCTTGAATGGTGACATCCAGCGAGGTAGTGGGTTCATCGGCAATTAACAAGTCCGGTTGACCCGCCAAGGTAATGGCAATCATCACCCGTTGCCGTTGGCCGCCAGAAAGTTGATGGGGATAGTCTTTAAGCCGCTGCTCCGGATTGGGTATTTCAACTTGCTGTAGTAATTGGAGTACCCGTTCTTTGACTACTTTTTTGGATAAAGAGAAATGAATTTTTATGACTTCTTCGATTTGGCTGCCAATAGTCATCACCGGATTTAGCGAGGACATGGGGTCTTGAAAAATCAAACCGATACGTCTGCCGCGAATTTTACACAGCTCAAATTCAGCCCGTTTTATTAGGTTATCGCCTTGCAAATTGATGGCCTGGGCTTTGATTCGGGCATTGTTGGGCAATAATCTGAGCACGGATAAGGCGGTGATGGATTTTCCGGAGCCGGATTCGCCGACCAAAGCAAAGGTTTCACCGGGATAAATTGCAAAGCTGATGTCATCAACAACCGTCTGTTGATGATTGAAAGAGACACTAAGGTTTTCAACAGAGAGTAGCGGAGTATTCATTGCCTGAGTTCAATATAAGAAAATGGACATAATGTAGGGGCAAGCCTATGTCGTTGCCCAATTCGCAAAAGGGCAACCACATAGGGTTGCCCCTACGTTTGGTAAAATCCTAAAACAAGCCCGTTATCCGGCCGTCATTATCAATATCAATTCTTTCTGCGGCGGGTACTTTGGGTAAACCAGGCATGGTCATGATGTCGCCGGCAATGGCAACAATAAATCCTGCGCCATTGGCCAGTTTGACTTCCCTAATTTCTAAAGTATGTCCGGAAGGTGCGCCTTTGGCATTGGGGTTGGTCGAAAACGACATTTGCGTTTTTGCCATACAAATCGGAAATTTTCCGTAATCGGCATCCCATTCTGCAAGTTGGGCTTTTACTTTGGCATTGGCTGTTACGCTGGATGCACCGTATAGCTTGGTAGCAATCGTTTCAATTTTTTCCCACAAGCTGAGGTTTTCATCATAGACGTAAGTAAACTCAGGTTCGTGGTCGTCAACAACATTAATAACCGCCTGTGCCAGCGTTTCTGCGCCTGCACCACCGGTTGCCCAATGCGTTGAAACGATGCAGGTTGCGCCTAAGTAGGCACATTTTTGTTGCAGTAAAGCGATTTCGGCTTCAGTATCAAAGGTAAAATGGTTGATGCACACCACACAAGGCAGGCCATAATGCCGGGTAATGTTGTGGTAATGACGTTCAAGATTAACAAAACCTTGTTCCAGTGCCGCCAGATTTTCGGTGTTTAAATCTTCTTTGGCGACGTTGCCATGAAATTTAAGCGCTCTGATGGTGGCAACCAAAACCACAGCCGAGGGTTTTAATCCTGACATGCGACATTTAATATCAATAAACTTTTCAGCGCCCAAATCAGCTCCAAAACCGGCTTCGGTCACGACATAATCGGCGAGTTTTAACGCGGTTTTAGTGGCAGTTACCGTGTTGCAGCCGTGCGCAATATTGGCAAACGGGCCGCCATGAATAATAGCGATGTTGTTTTCCAGTGTTTGTACCAGATTGGGTTTGATGGCATCTTTTAATAAAGCGGCCATGGCACCTTGCGCATTTAAGTCGCGGGCATAAACCGGTGTCACTCTGTCGGATTTATAGCCGATGACAATGCGACCCAGACGTTCTTTAAGATCAGCACGGCCGGTGGCCAGGCAAAGTATCGCCATCACTTCAGAAGCGACCACGATGTCATAACCATCTTCACGTAAGTAGCCATTTGCCGGGCCACCCATGCCAACGACGATGTGACGCAGAGCACGGTCATTCATATCAACAACCCGCTTCCACTGAATGCGTCTGGGGTCAATATCCAGCACGTTTCCGTGATTGATATGGTTGTCTATCAACGCCGATAACAGATTATGCGCCACGCCGACAGCATGAAAGTCACCGGTAAAGTGCAGGTTAATATCTTCCATCGGCACCACTTGTGAGTGACCGCCGCCCGCTGCACCGCCTTTTACGCCAAAACAGGGGCCCAAGGAAGGTTCGCGCAGGCAGATGATGGTTTTCTTATCCAGTCGGTTCATGGCATCACCCAAACCGACTGTCGTAGTCGTTTTGCCTTCGCCCGCCGGTGTTGGACTAATGGCGGTTACCAGAATCAGTTTGCCGTCTTTTTTGTCGGTCAGGCTGTTGATGTATTCCAGGGATATTTTGGCTTTGTAATGACCGAAGGGATCTAGGTGTTCGGCCTCTATGCCGTACTGTTCTTTTGCCAAACCAATGATCGGTAGCATCGTGGCTTGTTGGGCGATTTCTATATCTGACATGGGTTTCCTGAGAAGAGACAAGATTGATAGAGCTTCTAATTTATGGCGTGTAAATAAAAAGACGCGATAAATCGCGTCTCTACGGGTTATTTAGTGGTTGTTTTTAAATCAACTATAAACCGGAAACCGTGCACAAAGATTACTGACTTTTTCCCTCACATGAGCAATGATTTCTTCATCATCAATATTTTCCATGACGTCACACATCCAATGCGCTACTTCGCTGACTTCGGCTTCTTTAAAGCCGCGTGTGGTTGGCGCGGGTGTGCCGACCCGGATGCCGCTGGTGACAAAAGGCGATTGCGGGTCGTTAGGCACGGCGTTTTTATTGACGGTGATATGTGCCCTGCTTAACGCGGCATCGGCAGCTTTGCCGGTGATGCCTTTGGCAATAAGGGAAACCAGCATTAAATGATCATCGGTGCCGCCTGACACAACGTCAAAGCCTCGCTCGATAAAAACGGAGGCCATAGCCTTGGCGTTTTTAATCACTTGTTGCTGATAAATGCGAAATTCAGGTTGCATCGCTTCTTTAAAAGCAACCGCTTTGGCAGCAATAATGTGCATGGCCGGGCCGCCTTGTATGCCCGGAAAAATACTGGAATCGATTTTTTTCTCTATTTCAGGGTTGCTTTTGCACAAAATAAGACCGCCACGCGGACCGCGCAGGGATTTGTGCGTGGTGCTGGTTACAACGTCCGCAAAAGGGACGGGGTTAGGGTATAAACCTGCGGCGATTAAACCGGCGACGTGCGCCATATCGACGACAAAATAAGCGCCCACTTTGTCGGCAATGTCGCGGAAACGTTGCCAATCCCAAACGCGTGAGTAAGCGGAGAAGCCCGCAATAATCAATTTTGGTTTATGTTCCAGTGCCAAGGCTTCAACTTGTTCATAATCAATTTCACCGGTTTCAGGGTTTAAGCCGTATTGAATGGCATGGTAAATTTTGCCGGAGAAATTGGGTTTGGCACCGTGTGTCAAGTGACCGCCATCAGCAAGACTTAAGCCCAGCACGGTATCCCCCGGTTGAATCAATGCCATGAAGACGGCCATGTTGGCTTGAGAGCCTGAGTGTGCCTGTACGTTCGCATAATCAGCGCCAAATAACCATTTGGCGCGGTCGATGGCTAATTGCTCGACTTTATCAACAAATTCACAACCCCCATAATAACGTTTGCCGGGATAACCTTCGGCATATTTATTGGTTAACTGAGAGCCTTGGGCCTCCATTACACGTGGGCTAGCGTAATTTTCCGAGGCAATCAGTTCAATGTGATCTTCCTGGCGATTACGTTCTTCTTCCATTGCTTGGAACAGATCATCATCAAAATCGGCTATGGACATAGATTTTTTAAACATGGTATTTCCTGATTAAGAGGGGTGTATTTGAGTAAGTGTAGGGTGAATAAGTAATACTTGCAGGTCAGCTACGTTGGTTCCGGTCGCGCCGGTGTCCAGTAAATCCTGTGAGCTTTTTAAGGCCGTGTAAGAGTCGTTATTGTCCAGCATGGCAAGCGGATCTATGCCCGCATGGCGCATGCGCTTTAGGGTGTCTTGGTCAGCGATGCCCCCTGCGGCATCCGTTGGGCCATCACGACCATCGGTGCCGCCGCTAAGAAATGTCCAAGGGCCGGTTAAGCCGTGTTGCTCTGCGGCAAGTGCAAAAGCCAGCACCATTTCCTGGTTACGGCCACCGCGTCCATTGCCTTTTAAGGTAACCGTAGTTTCGCCACCTGCCAACAAAGCCACCGGTTTTTCAATGCCGTTGGCGATTAAGTTTTGTGCATAACTGACACATTTTTCAGCCGCCTGTCTGGCTTCTCCGCAAAGATGCGCATCGTATAACCGGATTTGGTAGCCTAAATCTTGCGCTGCTTTTAGTGTTGCTTTGACGCTAATGGCGTTGCTCCCCACTAAAGTATGGCCGGTGTTTTTAAAAACAGGATCGCCCGGTTTGGGGGTTTCAGGCACTTTGCCAAGCCTGCCTTGCTCCAAATGCTGTCGAACCTTGGCGGGTACTTTATCCCAATTATTTTTGGATTTAAAAACGGCAATCGCGTCGTTGTATGTGCTGGGGTCAGCAACCGTTGGGCCGCTGGCAATGGTGCTTAAGTCATCGCCTAACACATCCGATAAAATAAGTGCATGCAAGTCCGCAGGAATTGCCAGTCGTGCCAAGCCGCCGCCTTTTAACAGGGATAAATGTTTGCGTACACAATTAATCTGGTTGATCGTTGCGCCACTAGCCAGAAGCAAATCAGTGGCAGCAATCTTTTCTGCCAGCGAAATGGCACCGGCAGGGTAGGGAATCAATGCTGAACCGCCGCCACTGACTAATACCAAAACCAGTTCGTTGGCTTGCGCGAGGCTGATTAATGCGGCGCACTTAAGGGCGGCATTAAGACCGGCTTCATCAGGCAATGGATGCGCAGCGCCTATAACTTCAATAGCATCGAGCGTTGTTACGTTTTCGTAATTAGTGACGGCAAGGCTGCCAACTGCCAGCAAATGAGCAGGGATGATTTCTTGAGCCGCTTTTGCCATGGCACAAGCGGCTTTGCCAAAGGCGATAAGATGGACTTTTGACCAGTGACCGGTGCGCTTTTGGGTAAGATCGTTCAAATCCAGCAGAAATTCCAGCTGTTGACCCTCCGTAAACAAACAGCTTTTAACGGCTTGATAAGGGTCAGCCGCAGCGACGCCTGCCTTAAAAATACGTAAAGCATCTTCTCTTGATGACAAAGCTGTCGGGATTTCTGAATGGCTCATGGACGGTTATTAGCTAAGCCATTGCTTTGGCCAGGGCAAAGATGTTTTCGGCATCCAGAACCTGTTTGTTGTCTTCAAATAATTGGGCAATACAGGCTCGGTGTAACGCCAGTTTTAACGAACCAAAACCAATCGCGCCCCAGATTATTTTACCGTGGCGCAGAGTGCCTTTATCCATCATGTCAGTACCACCAATGCCTAAAGGAGGCGTGGCATTGGCATCGGCTATCATTTCAAGCGTGCTGTTATCTTGCCACTGTTCAGTGGACAGCAGTTCAACACCGGCCGCACCGGTTGCCAAAACAATAGCCGCATTTTCAATGGCTTTGGCTCTGGCTTCATTATCAAATGCTTCGACAGGGGTTATGTCAACGCCAAATCGTAGTTTCATGTTGTTGCACACTTCTACGGCACGTTCCATTTTACGGGCAGTCAAGGATACGATTGCACCTTCTTGAGCCAGCATGGCGGCTGCACGCTGCCCTACCGGGCCGGTACCTGCCAACACTACCGCTTTTTTGCCTGCGAGCACGCCGCTGGATGCCAGTTTGGCAACAGCGGCGGCAGCGGTTGTGTTGCTGCCGTTGCTATCCAGCATGACAGATACTTGAAAGCCTGGAAAAAAACAGTTTTGTACGGCAGCAAATAATTTTTGACCGGCAAGCATATCGCTGCCGCCAACAAAAATAGCGGTATTTTTTTTATCTTTAGGGGCGCGGGTAAAAATAGCACCTTCTACCAGTGCCGTGACGTTTTCCGGCATCAATCCGCCATGCCCGATAACATGATCGGCACCGCCATCATAGCCTACAACCGTGTCGAAAACGGAGGGGTGCGTGTCTGTATCGAATTGGAATAGCAGTTTTTTCATTAACTTACCCGTATGTATGCGTTAATGTGATGATTTTGAGCCGTATTATACCCGATAAAAAAAACTGTGCCGTGATTAAGCGGCAAGATTAATGGGTGTTTTTACTGTGGAAGGAGTGATACGATTGTATGTATTGTCAGCTATTCTTTCGCCGGCAAAAATAAAACGGTGAAATGAGACGGCTTGGTTGTTAAGCCATAATGATTGCCGATTATTAATGGGGCTTTATAAAATAGGCGCTATCCATGATAAAACTAAAAGGAAAACAAATGAAAACACCCGTTCATATAGCAGTTACCGGCGCGGCAGGGCAAATTAGTTATTCGTTGCTGTTTCGTTTGGCGGCAGGTTCTTTGCTGGGGCCGGATCAGCCCATTGTCTTGCATTTACTGGAAATCGCACCGGCAATGAATGCCTTGCAGGGTGTCGTGATGGAGTTAAAAGATTGCGCCAATCCTTTGCTGCATAGAATTGAAATAACAGACGATCCATTGGTGGCATTTAAAAATGTTGATTATGCTTTTCTGGTGGGAGCGCGTCCAAGAGGACCGGGAATGGAGCGCAAAGATTTACTGGAAGTTAATGCGGAGATTTTTTCGGTACAAGGCAAGGCGTTAAATGCAGTGGCAAGTAGAGATGTCAAGGTATTGGTAACCGGTAATCCGGCCAATACCAATGCCTTGATTGCGTTAAAAAATGCGCCTGATTTAAGACCGGATAATTTTTCGGCAATGAGCCGGTTGGATCATAATCG
>CAIUYS010000642.1 GCA_903903365.1 uncultured Methylococcaceae bacterium | reverse complement strand
GTATTTTTACGTATTGTACAAATAAATTATTTCTACTATTCTCAACACGCACAATAAAATTTCACACTAAAATAGTGTGGAGTGTGGAGTGTGGAGTGTGGAGTGTGTAAGGGGTAATTTATCCGGCCAAGGCGAATAAATTTTTCATTACAAGATGTTCAAGTTATTTCAAGGACGTTTTTTAACTGCTTCAGCGGGGTTAGATTGATGGATTCTAGTTCAGAATATGGGCTATTAACGTAAGCCAGACAGGCAATAAACCTTGATATATAAGGAAATATTGTTTGCAAAATTGTCCCGTTTAAATTGGAATCCGAATTACTCACTCCTGATTGGGTGTTTTGGTCTGACAGAAGTAAATAGTCAATCAGGATTTACCTATAATGTTTCGCATTGATTTAAACGATTTAGGCCTATAGTCCAATACTATAAACCTTATTGTTTCTGCTATTATTCGAGACGTTTGCCATTAACGCAAGAAATCAGTTTTCCGACAACGTTAACAGGAGCAACATTATGATTCCAATACACCGGCGGCAGCGTCTGTTTCAACCGACGGTAATAGCGCTTACCGCTCTGGCTGCTTGTCTGTTTGTTTCGACCGCACAAGCGGAGGAGCCCGCAGCGGCCAAAAAACCAAATATCGTTGTCATCATGGGCGATGACATCGGCTGGTTTAACATCGGTGCTTATCATCAAGGTATGATGGCCGGTCGTACACCCAACCTCGACAAGCTCGCCACTGAGGGGATGCGTTTCACCGACTACTACGCCGAAGCAAGCTGTACGGCGGGACGGGCCAACTTCATTACTGGTGAATTGCCAATTCGCACAGGCATGACCACCGTCGGCCAAGCGGGCTCTTCTGTCGGTATACCAAAAGAGGCTGTGACCATTGCCACAACGCTTAAGTCCATGGGCTACGCGACCGGTCAATTCGGCAAGAATCATCTGGGCGACTTGAACGAGTTCCTGCCGACTGTTCACGGCTTCGATGAGTTTTTTGGGTATTTGTATCACTTGGATGCGATGGAAGATCCTGCCCACCCAAATTATCCACAGGACTTGTTGAACGTAGTCGGCCCCCGAAATATGCTTCACAGTTGGGCGACTGACAAGGATGACGCGACGGTGATGCCGCGCTGGGGCAAAATTGGCAAGCAAAAGATTGAAGATGCGGGAACCCTTTATCCGGAACGGATGAAGACCGTGGACGACGAGATTCGCGATCTTTCCTTCAAGTTCATCGACAAGGCAAAGGCGGACGGCAAGCCGTTCTTTCTTTGGCTTAACCCGACCCGCATGCATATCGTTACCCATCTTTCAGACAAGTATGAGGCCTTACGGACCGCTCAAAACGGCTGGTCAATTCATGAAGCCGGCATGGCACAGCTTGATGACGACATTGGCCTACTGATGCAAAAACTTAAGGACATGGGCGAGGACGAAAATACCATCGTCGTCTTTACCACCGATAACGGCACCGAGAACTTCACCTGGCCTGATGGCGGACAAACTCCGTTCTTCGGAGGTAAAGGTACGGGGTATGAAGGCGGTTTCCGTGTACCTGCGATCGTCCGCTGGCCTGGCAAGGTGCCTGCCGGTAAAGTCGAGAACGGTATCTTTTCTGGCCTGGACTGGTTTCCGACCTTTGTGGCCGCTGCTGGCGACCCGAATATTGCAACCGACTTGTTAAAAGGCAAGAAGATCTTGGATACCAAGTACAAAGTCCATCTGGACGGCTACAATCAGTTGGATCTGATCACCGGCAAAGGTCCATCGAATCGTCATGAGGTCTTTTATTTCACAGAAAGTAATCTTGCGGCAGCGCGGGTTGACGACTACAAGTATCGTTTTATTGATCAGCCTAAAGGCTGGATTGGCGATAAGACCCGGCCAGACGCGCCGACTCTTACCAACCTGCGCTTGGATCCTTTTGAGCGTACGGCATGGCGAGATGGGAATAACGGATCGTTCCAATACTTCGACTGGTTCAGGTTTGAATTTTGGCGCTTCGTGTTTGTTCAGCAGCAAGTAGGCAAGCTGGCCATGACGGCTATTGAGTATCCGCCGATGCAAAAAGGCGCAAGCTTCAATCTTGATGCCGTGAAAGCGAAAATCGAGGAAGCCATGAAGGAGCAGCAAGTTGGGCATTAGTTAATGTTCCAACGGGGCGGGTGGCTTACAAGGGCTGCTCGCTTGTTTTAAAATCAGTATGAGGTGGTTTTCTATAAAACCAGTCAGCCGATTTGCGGCTGGTTAATCTGTTTTTCACCTGACAGGTCTAAGTTCTGCAAAGCATGAGAAGTTACCTTTTAAATAACCACTTACTTAAACATTTGGAGAAAAATCATGAACATTAAATTGAATCATTCAGAATACCAAACAAAAGCC
>CAIUYS010000641.1 GCA_903903365.1 uncultured Methylococcaceae bacterium | reverse complement strand
TAGAGACGCGATAAATCGCGTCTCTACGGTGACGATACCTGTATATTGCTGCTCATGTGTGGTTAATAGGCTATTCATTATTCATAGTTTAAAGTGATTTCCGGAGAATATTTTACCCATTAAAAGTAGGATTTTCCCAATCAAGCAAGCGATTTGATTCGTCTAGTGGGCAAGTTCTTACGCAGAAATCACCTTAAGAGCTTGATCAGCGCCAGCCGCCAATAATTGCTCAACCACAGGCCACTGTTTCAGGCTTCATTTAGGACTTCCTGATATTTATCCTTCCAACCGGAATAACCGCCTTCCAAACTGTAAACATCGGTAAAACCAAAATCAAAGAAAAATTCGGCAAGATGCTCGCTGGCATGGCCGTAATAGCAATAAATCAACAAACTGCGCTGCTTGTCGCCGCGTTTAATTAAAGAGTCTTTTAATCCTTCGTGAACATGCAGGGCATCTTCTAAATGCCCGATGCGATAGTCTTTTAAGTCCCGGCAGTCCAGGATCATCGGCTTGGCTTCTTTAATCAATTTTTCAGAATCAGTAATGGAAATGGTTTTGTATTTCATCGTATTATTAATGACATTAGAAAGTCATCCCTCAAAAATCGGTAGTGTTATAAAGCTTACAAAAAAACAGCTTTTGTTGCTTGGTGTTTGATTTTTAGTCAGTTTGGTTGCTCGCTTAGGGTGTAAAGCCGGCTACTTAATTAACAAGCAAATCATTTGCCAACATTCAAAATCACCTTTATTTAACAGGATCAACCAGGTTTTCAGGCAAAAAAAAGGCGTCCTAGCCGAGAAGTAGGACGCCATAGGTATCAAGCCCAGGAGAGAGCAAAACAAAGCAAAAGGTTGTACATTAAATAAAGCATAATCAATGCCAAAAACTAATACCATTATTTTTCAATCACTTATTACAATTCACTTTTTAGATACCTGAAATTTTCCCAAAAAACGGGCATTGGCGCGTTGTGAGCATCCTAACTTTGTGCATTTTCTAAAGGTTATTCCAGATTCATTCCCCGAAATCTTAAATGGCACCGACTGACGCTTCTTTAACCACCACGATGGTCTTGTCTTCAGCTTCTGCATACGAAACCAACGGTGTTTTTGGGTTATAAGTTTTGGCGGACGCATAAGCGATAGCGACTTTATCTTCTGCAGATTGCCCTTTTAGCTCGCTTTTTTCGATATACAATTCTTCAAGCAATTCATTCCATACCAGTCCTTGTTTAAAAGGTATTAATTTATACGTCACGTCGTCAAGTTCAACCTGTAAACCTTTACCGATATTTTCAATATAAATTAGCGCGATACAGTCTGGTGCTATATCGTCTTTATATTTTTCAACAAAAACAGGCAGTAAATCCAGTGTCGGTAACAGGCCGTTAATAAATTTAATTTTGTCGTTTTCAACAATCAACGCTGAATGAATCAACAACGCTTCCGGGGGTCTACGATCCGTTGTTGAGCCCTCGCGTAGAGTACCTTCTTTTAAAACCAAATCACCACGATAAGCGTAAACACCCGCATCGCTGGTTTGACCATTAACCAAAGTGACAGTCAGTAAGCCTTTAGTTTGATAAGTTTCTAGTAGCATTGTTTGTTTCTCCAGATGGATTTAAGTAAAAATTGTAAATCAGTTTATTACGCGGCGTTCTTTTGGGCTGACCCGATCCATCAACGCTAAATGTGCTGATGCGTCAAACAGAATATGTTGTTCGCTAAAAAATTCGCCGGCCGCATCAATGGCATCCTGCATAATGGCTATGACAAAACGCTCGGCATGAATGGAGGTCACCATCTTTTCCGGCACGGCAGATTCAAACCGAAGAACCTGCAAGGCCGTGTCATAAGAATGACATCGTAATCCAGCAAAACCGGCTTTTTCTTGCAGACTGGGTAACAAAAATACAATATCCAGCGCGGGGGGCTGTTTTTGTACCTGTTGATCTCGTAATCGACCCAGATCAGCAGACACTTTGGTAATTGCTTTAATTAAAACACTCTCATCAAGCGAGCGATCCGGCATCATTGAACCAATATGTAATGTCATATTTACCTCTATTTTATAAGGTTTAAGCAAAACGCTTGCCAATATTATTTTTTAGGTTATACGATGATAGGATTGAATCGATAAAAAATAGTTTGTAGCGTTACTGTATGAATTTAATAGTATTTTTTAATTAACGGTGCCTGTAGGCGTTATAAAGAAATCACATAAAATGAAATGGGATGTAGCCCTGTAGACAAATAAATGTTGTAAATCTTACAAAATATTGAATTGAGCTGTGAAGTAAGCAACAATCTTTATGGGTTACCTTGGGTGGCTCTAAAGATTCTTACGTAGTGCGAAGTGAAGTTGTCGAAATAATGGTTTAGCTTGAGCAATCATAGTTAAACCAGTTTTTCCACCGGCAGTAATCAAAGAATGCAACCAGGAGGTTGTCCGAGAATAGGATATTCGAACGAGTAGCTCCTGGTTTATAACCCCCTATTGCCCTGTATCCAGGTTATTTTGCCGTTTCTTAACGTCTTCGCCGTTCAACCGTTAGCGGATCGACCGTAATTTGCCGATAAATTTCTACTCGATCACCCTCTTTAACCGGGGTATTTAAGGCGGCAATTTTACCGAAGATGCCGACCTTTTGGTTGGCCAGATTTATTTCTGGGTAGAGTTTCAATAAACCGGACAAATTGATCGTTTCCTCTATCGTGCTGCTATCGGGCACTTCCAGGCGCATCCATAATTGTCTATCGACTTCTGCATAACAAACACCGACGTTCATAACAATCCCTCATCATTCATTCAGTTAGTGGTTCGCTTAATACAGCGGGTTGTACTTTTCTCAGTGCGATTTTTTGGTCTATCAAGCGCTTACCGACAATCAAAAAAGCCAGCATAATAAAGCCGCCTGGTGGCAGCGCCATTAACAAAAATCCTTTGTAATTTGGAATAACCGTCACTTCCAAAAACTTAAATGACTCACCCAGCAACAAGGAAGCATTGGCAAACAGCGTGCCCGCAGAACTTATTTCCCTGGCCGCTCCGAGCGCGACAAGAACCAGGGTAAATCCCAATCCCATCATAAAGCCATCCCATAAGGCCTGTTTTACCGGTTGTTTGGAAGCAAAAGCTTCGGCGCGACCTAACAGGGCGCAATTGGTAACAATCAAGGCAATAAACAAGCCCAAGACTTT
>CAIUYS010000640.1 GCA_903903365.1 uncultured Methylococcaceae bacterium | reverse complement strand
CTGGCGCTTTACAAACGTAAGTTTTACCCTCAGTCAGCTTGGCAATAACCGCCAAACCATTATTAAAATCGTTTGAACGCGCTCTTATAACCACGGCAGGATCGGCCGCTAAAGGCCGGGTGTCGATAGCTGTAACAAAAATAGAACCGGGTTTGCTATCTACAGCAGGCGTTTTTCCATAAGGACGTGTCCTTATCGTAGCCCACAAACCTGAAGCCAACAGATTTTCTTTAACCTGTTCAGCCGTTAGGTTAACAAGATCCGCTTCATGGTATTGGCTAAACGATTCTTCAGCAGAGCCTTGTAATTCAATAACAACGGATTGCAATACCCGCTTGGCGCCACGGTTTATCGCTTTAACGATACCCGCACCCGGTGACGTAAAGACACACCCCGGATTTTTCTTGTCAGTAAAAAGTACCTGACCCAACTTGACCGTATCCCCCTCACTAACCAACATGGTAGGCTTCATGCCTACGTAATCAATCCCCAGAATCGCAACGGTATTAACCTGATTGCCATCCTCAATAATTTGCTTAGGACCTCCCGTTATGGGTAGGTCTAAACCGTTTTTAATAGTAAATCGCATAGTTAATAAGCCTACTCTCCAAACAAGTTGCGGCGAAACCCTCCACTTGGTATCAAAAATACCGATACAAGTGGCGCATAAAGACGTAAAACGTTGGCATTACACCACAAAATCAATGTTTTCTCAATGCTGTATTTAGTAGTCAATAAATATACTAAAGGGTACTTTACAAACTGTAAACTAACTGTAATATATGAAAAATGGCTTGGACTTAGGTAACTCTCAAAAAATATCCTCCTGCAAATGTTGCCACAGATTATAAATACTCAAGCAACTTGCAATTCCGTGACTGACTTTTCCGAACTCACTATGAAGATTAAGTGCTAGAAACTGCGTAGGCCGGAATAAGGATTTTCGAGCGCAAGCGAGAATAAGCGTTTCCGGCATCCGAACGAGAGTCCCGGAAACGCCACCACGCGCTTCGCTTGGGTGGTATTATTCCGGCCTACGAACTACACCTATCTTGACTTTAAATCAACAAACTATTGCTGCTCAATGCCTATAGCCAGCGCTAAACACTTCATTAATTCCCACGCGGCGGCCTGCATATTACCACCAAAAGAAACCACACCGTCTTCATGACCCATCATTGTAAATAGTCCGGTCTGTTGTAAGCTAGCTGATTGAAATAACTGCTCAACTGCTTGTGCCATGGCAACGGTTCCATAAGGAATGTCTGCGGAAACATGGGGTAAATTAAGCGCTGCAGTATTACGCCAGATTTCCGGACTGTGTCCATGAATCACCGCCTGTATATTGCTATTTTGGGCATAAAGGCTTGCATGCGTCAGCGACTCAGAAGAAGGTTTACGTAGGCCGCACGATTGAAGTTGATTTTTTTGGGGGTCAGCGGTAACAATCAGGCAATAATGTTCCGGACTTAATTGCTCAAGATGCCCCGTTTGTGTGCCGCTAATAATAAATTGACTGCTTTGACTATTAAGCCGCTGGCTGATATTGCCAAAACCGAGATTGTCATATCTTTCGGGATCTTGCCCAATAAGACCCAGGCGAAAAACAAGCGTGCGCCACGCATTGATTTCCCTGAATGAAAAAGTTTCATTCAGGGGTTTTTGCGTATGCGCTAATTGGTACTTTATGACCCCTTCTTGCTCTTTCATCTGGATGATGATTTTATATTACACATGATTGATCTTAAAAACAGCAAATTACCCAGGTAGCATGGAAAATCTCCCCTACCCCTCTTTTACAAAGAGGGGAACCCGTTACGCTATATCGGCCAAATTACCTTTGGTTTCCAGCCATACTTTCCGGTCTTGTGAGCGTTTTTTGGCCAGCAATAAATCCAGTTGCCCACTGGTATCATCGTTTTCAGTGATGGTTAATTGCACCAACCTCCGCGTATCGGGGTTCATGGTGGTTTCCCGAAGCTGACCGGGATTCATTTCACCCAAGCCTTTAAAGCGCTGCACATTAATCTGCCCTTTTAGCTTTTCGGCTTTAATTCTGTCCAAAACGCCTTGACGTTCGGCTTCATCCAGCGCATAAAACACGCGTTTGCCCACATCAATTCGATATAAGGGCGGCATGGCGACAAACACATGCCCCTCCCTGACCAGTGCATTAAAATGTTGATAAAATAACGCACAAATTAAAGTCGCAATGTGGTTACCATCGGAATCGGCATCCGCCAAAATACAGACTTTACCGTAACGCAGATTTTGTAAATCACTGGAACCGGGTTCTATACCCAAAGCGACGGCAATATCATGGACTTCCTGCGATGCCATAACCTGACTGGATTCCACTTCCCACGTATTTAAAATCTTGCCGCGCAACGGCATAATGGCCTGAAAATCCCGTTCGCGGGCTTGCTTGGCTGAACCACCCGCCGAGTCACCTTCTACCAGAAACAGTTCCGTTCTGGCGATATCCTGTGCGGAACAATCCGCCAACTTACCCGGCAAGGCAGGCCCTGAGGTGATTCTTTTGCGGATGATTTTTTTATTGGAGCGCAATCTTTTTTGGGCGCTGGAAATAATAATTTCCGCTATTTTTTCACCTTCTGCAGGGTTCTGATTTAACCACAGACTAAAGCTGTCTTTTGCAACACCCGAAACAAATGCCACACATTCGCGTGAACTTAGCCGTTCTTTGGTTTGACCTGAAAACTGCGGATCTTCCAATTTAACGGACAGCACAAAATGGCAGTTTTCCCACACATCTTCAGGTGCTACCTTAACGCCACGCGGCAGAATATTGCGTATATTACAAAACTCACGCATGGCTTCGGTTAACCCGGCTCGCAAGCCGTTAACATGGGTTCCGCCTTGTGCAGTAGGCACCAGGTTAACGTAACTTTCGTTAAGTATTTCAGCCGGATTTTCCAGCGCCCAGACGATACCCCATTCCACGGCCTCATGATTTGCCGCCATGTTGCCCATAAACGGCTGTTCCGGGCAAAATTCAATATCACCAATCCGATCCAGCAAATATTCTTTAAGACCATTCTGATAACACCAGACGTAATCTTCGTCGCTTTGCTCAACTTTTAAAGTGATTTTTAAGCCCGGACATAAAACCGCTTTGGCGCGTAAAACGTGCTTTAATTTGGTAACGGATATTTTGTTGGAATCAAAATACTTTTCATTCGGCCAAAACTTGACCGCTGTTCCTGTATTATTGCGACCGACTGTTCCGGTTTCAGTCAATTCAGTTTGTTTGTCGCCATCGGCATAGGTCATACCATAGACTTTGCCGTTACGCTTAACTTCAATTTCAAGCTTTGCCGATAACGCATTAACCACCGAAACTCCCACACCATGCAAGCCACCGGAAAACTGGTAGTTTTTATTGGAAAATTTTCCACCGGCATGTAACTGGGTAAGAATAACCTCAACACCCGGAATGCCTTGCTCCGGATGTATATCAACCGGCATCCCGCGACCATCATCACTGACCAGAACAGAACCGTCTTTATACAAAACGACATCGATAGTTTTGGCATAACCTGCCATCGCTTCATCAACACTGTTATCAACCACTTCTTGTACCAAATGATTAGGGCGAGTGGTGTCCGTGTACATACCGGGACGTTTTCGAACCGGCTCCAATCCGCTTAAAACCTCGATGGCGGCCGCATTATATTCGTTACTCATTATTCCTAAATACTCTTAATCCAATTTATCTACAAAGTTTGTTCTACTGATAAGTACAGTCGTTTTGTCATTTCAACGCGCAAACCCTACTCTGCCCGGCCTCATAATACCAGTCTTTAACGCCGGCCGAAATAAAAGAACCCTCAACACAATAATCCGGTTAAGCCCCCGTTCCAACCCATGCATTATGATTAATCCTATTGATCAGCGTAATCACCTTAAAAATGCGCAAGAAAACCAGGGTACTCTGTGTCATTATAATGAATAGGACTGCTTTATGATAAAATTCAAATTAAATGAGTATGTTAAACCAAGGCCTTGGTATAAAATCATCAATTTTTTTTGAAAACTATACACTATGCAAATTATTGCCATTTATCCGGGTACCTTTGATCCCATTACCAATGGACACTTGGATATCATTGCCAGGGCATCAAAACTATATCATCAGGTTATTGTTGCTGTAGCCGTCAACCGGGGGAAAACGCCGTTATTTTCTCTTGATGAAAGGGTCGAACTGATCCGGTCAGTGACGCCCGAATTTACAAATGTACGGGTCATTGGTTTTGATAATTTACTGGTTGATTGCGCTAAACAGCAAGGCGCTAACGTCATTTTACGAGGCCTGCGGGCGGTATCTGATTTTGAATACGAGTTTCAGTTGGCGGGAATGAATCGCCGTCTTGCGCCACAACTGGAGACCATGTTTCTGACACCGGCCGAACAATATGAATTTATTTCTTCGACCATGATCCGAGAAATTGCGCAACTGAAGGGCGATGTATCCTGCTTTGTCCCTGACGCGGTTCACCAGCGTTTAATAGAAAAATTTAATTAGGAATTATTGTGGCACTTATTATTAATGAAGAATGTATAAATTGTGACGTTTGTGAGCCGGAATGCCCAAATGCCGCTATATCACAAGGCGAGGATATTTATATTATTGATCCGGAATTATGTACCGAGTGTGTTGGTCATCATGGCTTGCCCCAATGCGTAGAAGTTTGCCCGGTCAATTGCATTGATAAAGACCCCCAACATGTCGAAGATCATGATTCGTTATATCAAAAGTATTTGAAGTTAACGCAACAAGCTGTTTCGTAATATCAGGTTTTCAGCGTTTATACTTATTATTGAACTCTGGCAACTCTTCGATCATAGAACACGGATGACACTGATTATACGGATTTCAACGGATTTTTTTAAGTCGAAAAAACAACTTTGAATGCTTTAAAGAAACGTCTCTTATCCGTGTCTATCAGTCAAATCTGTGTCATCAGTGTTCTATTTTTAAACGACTTTAAGCGCAAAACGCCTCAATTTGATCTGTAATCCCCTGGCTATCCAGTCCACAAATCGCCAGCAATTCTTCGCGTGTGCCTTGTTCAATAAAGCGATCCGGCAGGCCGATATTCAATACCGGCATCAGAATGCGTTGAGCTTGCAGGAAGTTATTGACGGCACTACCG
>CAIUYS010000639.1 GCA_903903365.1 uncultured Methylococcaceae bacterium | reverse complement strand
GTCATTGCCATCGACCGCATCAAGCAGGAAATTGGCTTGCCGCTAGGCATCCGTACCAGTTACCAAGGCGCGGCCTTGGCGTTTAAAGCGTCGCTGGGCAATACCCTGTGGCTGATTCTGGCGGCCATTATTACCGTGTATATCGTGCTGGGCGTGTTGTACGAAAGTTATATTCACCCCATTACCATTCTGTCCACGCTGCCTTCCGCCGGGGTCGGTGCTTTGCTGGCACTGATAATTTCCGGAGGTGATCTGGGTATTATCGGCATTATCGGTATTATTTTGTTAATCGGCATCGTCAAAAAGAATGCGATTATGATGATCGACTTTGCGCTGGAAGCCGAGCGCAAACAGGGCATGTCACCAGATGACGCCATTTTTCAAGCCTGTTTGCTGCGCTTTCGACCGATTTTGATGACCACGTTGGCGGCCTTACTGGGTGCTTTGCCACTCATGTTGGGTAGCGGCGTAGGCTCGGAATTGCGTCATCCCTTGGGTATTACGATGGTTGGCGGCTTGTTGGTCAGCCAGTTATTAACCTTGTACACCACGCCGGTGATTTATTTATGGATGGATAGCCTGGCTCGACGTGTCTCGGGTTGGTTAAATATGAATCCACCTGAAGCCGCTGAAAACGACGGAGGATTATAATGAATCTGTCGGCGCTGTTTATCTATCGGCCGGTTGCGACCACCTTACTGACCCTTGCCATCGCTCTGGCGGGTACGTTGGCATTTTTAAATTTGCCGGTATCGTCGTTGCCGCAGGTAGATTTTCCGACCGTTAATGTGCAGGCCCAATTACCCGGTGCCAGTGCTGAAACCATTTCCACTTCGGTCGCCACACCCTTGGAACGGGCGTTGGGACGTATCGCCGGCATTACCGAAATGACTTCCAGCAGCTCACTGGGATCGACTTCGATTACCCTGCAATTTGATCTGGATCGTGACATTAACGGTGCCTGCCGTGATGTACAAGCGGCCATTAATGCCGCCGCCAGCCTGTTGCCCAGCACCATGCCCAATCGTCCGACTTATCGGCGCGATAATCCGGCGGACTCACCTATTTTAATACTGGCACTGACCTCGGAAAGCCAGAGTCGCGGTCAGATGTACGATGTCGCCTCGACCATTCTGGCGCAGAAAATATCCCAACTTCCCGGCATCGGCCAAGTACAGATTGGTGGCGCTGCCTTGCCTGCGGTCCGGGTTGAGCTAAACCCCAATGCGTTGACGAAATACGGCATTGGTCTTGAGGATGTCAGAAGCACCATCACCCAAACCAATGTCGCCCGACCTAAAGGCGTCATGGAAAACGGTGCGCAACGCTGGCAAATTTTAGCCAATGATCAGGCTCGCAAAGCGGCCGATTATCTACCGCTCATCGTGAGTTATCGTAACGGCGCACCGGTCACTATCGCTGATCTCGGTGAGGTAGTCGATTCAGTTGAAGATCTGCGCAATACCGGCTTAAAGAACGGTAAACCCTCAGTGCTGCTGATTCTCAGAAAACAACCGCTGGCCAACGTCATTCAAACCGTCGATCAAGTTCAGGCCATGTTGCCGGAATTGCGTGCCCTCATTCCCAATACGATTGATTTGTCGGTGGTGGTTGATCGGTCACTGACCATCAGGGGTTCCATTACCGAAGTTGAACACAGCTTATTAATCGCTATTGCCTTGGTGATTCTGGTGGTACTGGTATTTTTACGGGATTTTCGTTCGACCATGGTACCGATTATTGCGGTGCCGGTTTCACTGATCGGCGCCTGTGGAGTCATGTATTTTTTTAACTACAGCCTGAATAATTTAACCTTGATGGCCTTGACCATCTCCACCGGCTTTGTGGTCGATGATGCCATTGTGGTTTTGGAAAACATCAATCGCCACATTGAAAAAGGTGTGCCGCCGTTTAAAGCCGCCTTGCTGGGAGCCAAAGAAGTCAGCTTTACGGTAATGGCAATGAGCGTGTCACTGATTGCCGTGTTCTTACCCATTTTATTAATGGGCGGCGTCGTCGGTCGTTTGTTTAGAGAGTTTGCGGTAACGCTGTCAGCCGCTGTCGTGGTATCGCTAGTAATCTCGTTAACCGTCACGCCCATGCTGTGTGCACGCTGGCTGGGTAAGGAAAGCCCGAAACATGGGCGCATCTATCAAGGCATCGGTACCGCGTTCGACTGGCTGCAAGCCGGTTACGAAAAATCGCTGCGTTGGGCGTTACGTCACGGCCGCATTATGATGTTAATTTTACTCGGTACGATATGCCTTAATTTTTATCTGTATTCGGTAATCGACAAAGGCTTTTTCCCGAGTCAAGACGGCGGCCGCTTGCTCGGTGAGATTCAAACCGATCAAGGCACTTCTTTTTTGTCCTTGCAGAAAAAGCTTTTCGAGTATTCCGAGCTGTTGCTAAAAGATCCTGCGGTCAGTAATGTGGCCGGATTTGGCGGTGCCGGTTCCAGCAGCAATAGCGCCCGAGTCTTCGTCGTACTTAAGCCGCACAACGAACGTGATCCCATTGAAAAGGTCATGGAGCGTTTGCGTGACAAAGTCAAACGCATTCCCGGTGCCGACTTGCACATGTTCCCTGCGCAAGAATTGCGTGTCGGAGGCAGGCCGTCATTTGGTTCGTATGACTACGCCTTGCAATCGGACGATTTGGGACAGCTTCGTGAATGGATGCCAAAAGTTATTACAGCACTGTCCAAGCTGCCGCAACTGAGTGATGTCAATACCAGTCAGCAAGACAAAGGCCAGCAGATTGGCCTGGTCGTTGACCGTGACAGGGCAGCGCGTTATGGCATCAGCCAGGCCATGATTGACACCACCCTTAATAACGCTTTTGGTCAACGCCAAGTGTCGGTGATCTATAATCCGCTCAACCAATACCGGGTGGTGATGGAATTGGCGCCCGAATACTGGCAAAGCTCTGAAGCCTTAAAACAGGTTTATATCAACGTACCCGCCTTGCGCTTGCCCTCCGGCGAACAAATCGCCGCACACCAGGTACCGTTATCAACGCTGGCCGGTTTTGCACCGACCAGCACACCGCTATCTGTTAATCATCAAGGCCAGTTTGCAGCGGCTACCTTGTCGTTTAATCTCAAACCCGGCACCTCTTTGTCTACCGCCACCCAACTCATCGAAAAAACCATGACTGACATCGGCGTACCCGCGTCAATACAAGGCAGTTTTCAGGGGTCTGCCAAAGCCTTTCAGGAGTCGTTACGCAATCAGCCTTTTTTAATTCTGGCCGCCTTACTGAGCATTTATATTGTGCTGGGAGTATTGTACGAAAGCACGATTCACCCACTGACCATCCTGTCCACTTTGCCCTCAGCCGGGGTGGGTGCGCTATTGGCGCTGATGGTTTGCGGTACCGAATTTAGCATCATCGCCTTAATTGGCGTCATTTTGTTGATTGGTATCGTCAAAAAAAATGCCATCATGATGATCGACTTTGCCTTACAAGCTGAACGCGAGCAGGGACTGGAGGCTTCCGATGCGATTTTTCAAGCCTGTATGTTGCGCTTTCGCCCCATCATGATGACCACACTGGCGGCAATGTTCGGTGCCCTGCCCTTGGCGCTGGGTAGCGGTTACGGCGCAGAACTGCGCCAACCGCTGGGTATTTCCATTGTCGGCGGCCTGATCTTTAGCCAGATGCTAACGCTATACACAACACCCGTGGTTTATATTTATCTGGATCGTTTCCGGCTATGGTTTCATCGCCGCTTTTTTAACCGTACCGCCTCACTAGCGGATAAAACCGCTTAGTACCGCAGAGATTTTAATGACAGTTCGTATTTTCCCAACCCTTATTTATTCGCTACTAATCACCCAACTGACCGCTTGTGCGGTCGGGCCTGATTATGTCCGTCCCCAGACCAACATTCCCGTTAACTTTAAAGAAATCAAGGGCTGGAAACAAGCACAACCGCGTGATAATTTGCTGCAAGCCAAATGGTGGGAAATCTTTAACGACACCCAACTTAATAAACTGGAAGAACAAGTCGTTATTGGCAATCAGTCCATAGCCCAAGCCGAGGCGCAATATCGCCAAGCCCAGGATTTGGTAAGATCAGCGCAATCGGCTTTCTTCCCAACGACCACACTTACCGCGACCACCAATCGGTTTCGTGCTGCGAGCGGCCAAAGCGTTGCGGTCAGTGGCGTTAGAAACCTTTTTGGTGCCGCTGCGGGATTGGCTTGGGAACCGGATTTATGGGGACGTATCCGTCGCCAAGTCGAAGCCAACGAGAGTACCGCCCAAGCCAGTGCCGCGACCTTACAGGCTTTGCAACTTTCTACCCAAGCGACGCTGGCGGTGTATTATTTTCAAATGCGGGCGCTGGATGCACAAAAAGCGTTGTTTGATGAAACCGTTGCGGCCTATAGCAAAACCCTGGAAATAACCAAAAATCGTTATGCGGCGGGCGTTGTCGCCAAAACCGATGTGGTGCAAGCCGAAGCGCAGCTGGAATCTGCCCGAGCGCAAGCTATTAATCTTGGTGTACAGCGTGCCAATTTGGAACATGCCATTGCGGTTTTGACAGGCAAACCCCCATCGGAGTTGTCCTTAAGTTCAATGCCGCTGGATCTTACGCCGCCACCCATTCCGGTCAGCTTGCCTTCGGAGTTGCTGGAAAGACGTCCTGACATTGCCAGCGCCGAACGCAAAATCGCCGCCGCCAATGCCCAAATCGGTGTCGCTAAAGCCGCCTTTTTTCCCACGATAAACTTGGCGGCCAGTACCGGCTTCCAAAGCAATACCTTAGCAACCCTGTTTACTGCGGCCAAACGTTACTGGGCATTAGGCCCCGCCGGGGCTGCGCTGACACTATTGGATGGTGGCGGAAAAAACGCACAGTACAAACAAACGATGGATGGTTTTGATGCCAGCGTCGCTTTCTATAAACAAACCGTACTGACCGGTTTTCAGGAAGTGGAAGACAATGTGTCAGCACTACGGATTTTGGAAGAAGAAGCGCAAGTTCAGGATAAAGCGGTGGCTGCGGCTCGTGAAGCGCTAACCAAAATAACCAATCAATATCAGGCAGGTCTGATCAGTTATGTGAATGTGATGATCGCTCAGACTGTCGCGTTAAATAATCAGCAAACCGCTGTACAGGTACTGAGTAATCGTCTGGTCTCGTCGGTACAATTGGTTAAAGCCTTGGGTGGTGGCTGGAATGTGGCCATGTTGCCGACACCTGACGAAGCCGGTGGCGAAGTTAAATGGACGGATTTTTTGCCGTATCCGGTTAATTGATGGTATGTATTCAAGCTCTCCTCTTTTTCAAAGAGGGGTAGCGGAGATTTTTATTAGATAAATCCCGATTCCGGGAGCGCCTAGCCCAGCTCGGCTCGGGATAATCAGGCCTATTACGGTAGAGTGTGACTACGCCGAGCTGGGACTCAGCGTTCCCGGCAAGTTATCTTGTTCGACTTCCACAAAAAGCGGGACGATATTACAAATACCAGCCCGTCAAAGACAAGGTCGGAATAAGACCACCCAAGCCTGTCCTGAGCGTATCGAAGGGCGTAGCGCGTGGTGGCGTTTCCGGTACACTTGTACCGGATGACGGAAACGCTTGTTCTCGCTTGCGCTCGAAAAGCCTTAGCTGACTACATAACTGGAGTGCAATCGCTTCAGCTATTGCCTGCAAAAAACAGCTAAAGCGGTTTTACTCCAGTTGTATACTTAACTTAACGGCATTGGGGTGGGGGGTATTTATTGCGAGTTACCTTAGTCATTTCTTGATGGGCAACTCCCATCGACTCCGTCCCTGGTATTAAATCATTCAATATCTCAACCGTTGTCATTGAAAATGAAAGGAATATCACTGAAATCTGAAATCTGAAATCTGAAATCTGAAATCTGAAATCTGAAATCTGAAAAATTGTATTTTATATTAAAGGATATGGTGTTATTTTAGAGCTTAATTCTTGTTAAAAAATACAAATAAATACTCTTCAGAGTTGTTTATCTGCCTGGATACTCACACAGACACTCTTTACCAGACACGCTATGAAGCTCAAAGCACCCCAATTATATACCCGCATTAAATCCCCCCTTTTTATCAGTTTATTATGTTTTGTGTTTTGTGTTGTAGTTGCTGAAATAGTGATTTTTCAGTATCAAAAAAATGAGAAACACAAACAACTTATTCATACTGAAGAAATCAGCCATAGCCTCCAATCAACTCTTGAAGCAAGCATCAATGATACCTTCCATCTTTATGGCCTACGCGCTTACCTTGTCGCGACCCAAGGAAAAATTCGTCCCGATGAATTAAACGCCATACTTGCCAACTATTTCCCGCAAATAGGTAATGATCACGTTATACGTAACATAGGTGTCGCACCCGATAACCAAATACAATATATCTTTCCGTTAACGGGTAACGAAAAAGCGCTGGGGCTTCGCCTGATTGATTTACCCAAACAATGGCCTATGACTGAACGGGCCATGCAAGAAAAGCAGCCCGTCTTGATAGGTCCGTTAGACTTGGTTCAGGGCGCCTTGGGATTAATTTACAACGTTCCTGTTTTCATAACAGAAAACAACTACTGGGGCAGCATTAGCATTGTACTTAATGCCGATAAAATATTTAGCCTCATCAACGAGAAAATTACCCAAACCCAAGTACAGGTCGCTTTACGCGGTCGTAACGGAGAGGGCGAAAAGGGAGAGGTTTTTTGGGGAGATGCCTCATTGTTTGACGGCGAGGGTGTTCGTTCGACTATAAAAGTACCCGGCGGCTCTTGGCAACTTATTGTTAAGCCTGCTACCGTTGATACAACGGCATTATCGATATTTCATCTGACTCGACTATTGTTGGCCGGCCTGGTAGCGACATTAATATTTATTAACCTTAATGCGTCCCGTCAACGGAAAAAGACGGCTGATCAATTCTCAAAAATTGCCAGTCAAGTACCCGGCATGGTGTTCCAATTTAGCTTGCGAGCTGATGGCAGCTCCTACTTTCCTTTTGTTAGCGAAGCTATTCGTGACATATACCGACTCAGCCCGGAAGATGTCCATAAGGATGCGGCCAAAGTATTTGCCCTTCTTCACCCGGACGATTATGACGATATCAATGCCGCCATCCAAAAATCTGCCAAAGATTTAAGTCCGTGGCATTGTGAGTATCGGGTAAAATTTGACGATGGTACAGTGCGATGGTTGTTAGGTGATGCCTTGCTACAAAAAGAAACCGATGGTTCCACACTCTGGCACGGATTTATCACCGACATCACCGAACGTAAACATATGGAAGCGGAACGCGAAGAAGCGTTGAATAGCCTCCAGAAAATATCCAGTTTAATTCCTGGCATGTTCTATGAATATCATTTGCGACCCGATGGCAGTTCCTACTTCCCTTTTATCACTATAGGTATCAATGACTTATATCATCTTAGCCCAGAAGACATTCGCTATGACGCCTCCAAACTATTTACCTTACATCACCCGGATGACCGGGACAGTATTATCGCCGCCATACAAAAATCGGCTCAAGAGTTATCCCCGTTTAGTCAGCAATATCGAGTGCAGCTTGACGATGGTACTTTGCGGTGGGTATTGGCCAAATCTACGCCACAACGCGAGGCGGATGGTTCCACGCTCTGGTACGGATTTACCACCGACATCACCGAACGCAAGCTATTGGAAGAAGAGTCACATGTGAACAGGGAACTACTGAACAGCATCATTGATAACACGCTTTCAAGTATATTTGCCTTTGATTTGCAAGGCCGATTTGTTTTGGTGAACAAGGCGGTGAGTGAGTTTTACGGAAAGCGTAAAGAAGACGTATTGGGCAAGACGCTTCATGAAGTTTTTCCAAAGGACATTGCAGACAACAAAATGACTACCAACAATCAGGTGTTGATAACAGGGCAGCGTTTGGATTTTGAAGAGCAGGTCTTGACTGATTTCGAAAGCTTGCCGCGCACGCTGATGGTTACGAAGTTTCCTATTCAATCGGCGTCGGGAGAAATCTATGGAATTGGCGGTGTTGCCACTGACATCACCGAGATCAGGCTGGCGCAAGATTCTATTCAGGCTGCCGCTCAGTATGCCCGCAGTTTACTGGAAGCAAGCTTGGACCCCTTGGTAACGATTTCATCAGAAGGCAAGATCTCTGATGTCAACAGGGCTACAGAACGGGCAACCGGGCTGGATCGAAAGCAACTGATCGGCAGTGACTTCGCGGATTATTTTACCGATGCAAAAAAAGCCCGCGAAGGCTATCAATTGGTGTTCTCGAACGGTTTTGTGACCGATTACCCGTTGGCTATAAAGCATGTTTCCGGCAAAGTCACAGACGTGCTTTATAATGCCAGCGTGTATCGTGACGACAAAGACTGCGTACTGGGCGTGTTTGCGGCGGCACGCGACGTTACCGAGCGTAAACGAATAGAGCATGCGCTACGTGAGAGCGAATTTCTCTGGAAATTTGCCATAGAAGGTACCGGTGACGGTGTCTGGGACTGGAATATCCAGACTGATAAAATCGTTTATTCGTGTCTCTGGAAAGAGATGCTGGGTTATAGCCAAGACGAAATAGAACCTAATTATCAGGAATGGCTGGATCGTCTTCATCCTGATGATCATCTGCATGTTGAAGAAGTGCTGCAAGCCTACCTGAATGGAAAGACAGAGATTTACGTTACTGAACATCGCCTGCGCTGCAAGGATGGAAGTTACAAATGGATTTTGAGTCGTGGCGTGGCGGTTGATTACGCTGACGAGGGTGCACCCTTGCGGATGATTGGGACACATACCGACATTTCCAAGCGTAAACACCAGGAACAGCAAGACAAAGAGCATCTAAATCAACTGGCCCATGTCACGCGCCTTGGCTTGATGGGTGAAATGGCATCCGGTATCGCCCATGAAGTTAACCAGCCCTTAACGGCCATTGCTACCTATACGCAAGCCAGTTTAAACCTGATGAAAGCTGAAAATCCCAACATGGACAAACTTGCCGAGATAGTCTACAAAACCCAGCAACAGGCGTTACGGGCGGGACAGATCATTCGCCGCATGCGGGAGTTTGTTAAAGCCAATACCAGGCAGGTTGCAGCGACCGACCTTAATGAATTAATTCAAGACGCGGTTAATCTGTGTCTGCCT
>CAIUYS010000638.1 GCA_903903365.1 uncultured Methylococcaceae bacterium | reverse complement strand
GTCGACGTTTTGTTTTGCTGCCTTGCTTCAGGACTGAACTACTTAACCCCGAGGAAGCCGGCCATTATAACCTACCCGGCCAACTTGTCAACAGTCCGCGTTAACTTTATTCAAGCTGTCTAACCCTTCCAAAGCGCCTGCCCCGGAAGAGCTGCGTATTATACAGGCGTTAGCAAATCCGTCAAGCGCTTATCTTTACTCGTGCAAATTTTCTCTTCCCTACTTGATAAACATTCTCGGCATTTACAGCTATTTCCAGCTTTGGATCAGAAACCTTTTCACCATCAATCTTTACCGCACCTTGATTTATCAACCGGATGGACTCAGATGTACTGCTTGTCAACCCGGCATCTTTTAGCAAGTTTGCAATACAATAGCCAACTCCCTCAATTTTTAATTCTAACTCGTCCATTTCCTCAGGCATTGCGCCTCGCTGAAACCTCGCTTCAAAATTTTCCAGCGCTTTGCTTGCCGCAGCCGCATTATGAAACCGTTCGATAATTTCCTGCGCCAACTTTACTTTATAGTTACGAGGATTTGCGCCTTGCTCACATTCCTGACGCCATAACCTGATTTCCGTCATCGGACGAAAACTCAACAATTCAAAATACCGCCACATTAACTCATCAGATATAGACATTAATTTGCCAAACATATCATCGGCAGCGTCGGCTATTCCAATATAGTTGTTAAGTGACTTAGACATTTTCTGCACACCATCCAGACCTTCAAGAATTGGCATGGTTATAACAACTTGTGGTTTTTGTCCAAAAACCTCTTGCAGCTGACGCCCCACCAATAAATTAAACTTTTGATCCGTACCGCCCAATTCTACATCTGCTTTCATGGCGACTGAATCATAGCCTTGTATTAAGGGATACAGAAACTCATGAATAGCAATAGGCTGACCGCTTTTAAAGCGCTTACTAAAATCATCACGTTCCAGCATTCTGGCAACAGTATGCTTTGCCGCTAATTGAATCAAATCCGCTGGCGACATTGCATTCATCCAACTGGAATTAAACATAACCAAGGTTTTAGTCGGATCCAGAATTTTGAAAATCTGCTCCTCATAAGTCTTCGCATTATCAATAACTTCATCCCGGGTTAATGGCTTGCGCGTGACATTTTTTCCGGTTGGATCACCTATCATCCCTGTAAAATCACCAATAAGAAATAGAACCTCATGCCCTAAATCCTGAAACTGCTTTAATTTGTTGATGAGTACCGTATGCCCCAAATGCAAATCGGGAGCCGTCGGATCAAAGCCGGCTTTAATCCGCAAAGGCCGTCCCTCTTCCAGCTTTTTAATTAACTCTTGCTTAACTAAAACTTCATCAGTCCCTCTTAGAAGGCTTGCCAATACGTCTTCTTGCAATTTCTTTCTCCAAACTTAATCTTTAATAAATGCCGCCATTATAGGATTAATGATCAGTTTGGCTGAATAAATATTTTTATAGTGCCTTTAAATTGGTAAATTCTTCAAAAAACCCTTAAAATGATTTTTAGTAAACTTTAGAGCTCTTGTTTTGAATAAATCCCAACCACATAGTTTGCCTATTGTGAAAAATAAATTTTATACCTCTGCTTTATTATGGATAACTTTAGCTTTTACAGCCACGACTAGCCACGCTAAACCTGTCCATCCTAAACATGCCCACGTTTCTGTCAAGGCATTCAAAACGGCTTCACGACATACCGACCGTAAAAAACACGCCATCGACAAGCATTTCTCAAGTGCTTCCCATAAAAAATTACGTCCTCTTTATAGCGCCAAAAAGGTAGAACGAAGACCCTTATCGCTATCAGTTTCAACCAGAGATACTTACCTGGTTGAAAATAACCAAGGTGACTTATTTTTGGAACCTACTGAAAATAATGAGCGCGCACACTCTTTTATTGCACCCCAGAATAAAGACAACCTCATTGAGCGTTCAACGGCCACTAACTATGAAGCGCCTCAGCATACCACCAGCGTTCACGGCACTATTAACGCTTCGTTATCGATAGCGGGCCAGAAAGCAGGATTATCAAATGACTTAATTTTGCAACTAACGAATATTTTTGCCTGGGACATCGATTTTGCCACCAACTTACATCAGGGCGACCAATTTACGGTAGTTTATGAGCAAACAAGAAACGGCAACAATTCCTCCGATTACCAAATTATTGCGGCTGAATTTGTTAATCAAGGCAGGATCTTAACAGCAATCCGCTATCAAGACAGAGAAGGTCACGTTAATTATTACAGCCCTGAAGGCCGACCCATGCGCAAAGCTTTTTTAAGTACACCGGTAGACTTTGTGCGCATTAGTTCAGGCTTTGACATGCATCGTAACCACCCAATTCTCAACAGGATTCGGGCACACAAAGGCATTGATTATGCGGCAAGAACCGGCACACCAGTCAAATCAGCAGGCGATGGGGAAGTTATTTTCTGTGGCAGTAAAGGCGGCTATGGACAAGTCATGATAGTCAAACATGGCGAGCACTATGAAACCGTTTACGCACATCTTTCTGATTTCAAACAGGGGCTTGTTAGTGGCGACTCGGTAAAACAAGGTGACGTTATTGGTTATGTGGGTCAAACCGGCTTGGCAACCGGCCCGCATTTACATTATGAATTTCGTGTTGACGGTGTTCATCGCAATCCGGAAACACTTAATCTGGCGCAATCATTACCGCTACACGCTGAAGTACTGGCTGACTTTAAAGCTCAAACCCGACCTTCTTTAGCCCAACTCAACAAGACCAAAGCGCAATCGTTATTTGCCAAAAACCAGTACGACTATAATTGATTATTGACTTGAAAAAAGGGCAACCATGCAGTCGCCCTTACATTATCAAGCTGAAAAAGAAGAACCACAACCACAAGTAGTCGTTGCATTCGGGTTACGAATAACAAACTGCGCACCTGATATATCTTCTTTATAATCAACTTCAGCACCCGCCAAATATTGAATACTCATTGAGTCAATCAGCACAGTAACGCCGCCGTTCTCAACACGGGTATCGTCCTCATTGACTTCTTCATCAAAAGTAAAACCATATTGAAAACCTGAACAACCGCCACCTGAAACATACACGCGTAATTTCAGATTATCATTACCTTCTTCGGCAATTAATTCGCTTACTTTAGAAGCAGCGCTGTCAGTAAAAATAATTGGATTAGCCATAAAAATAAAACACGCTATAAATTAAAGTTGTTTAAATTATGACTATACCCACCGTTATAGTCAAGAATTATGGATACAGGGCAATTATCTTTAAACCGGAATCTTCATTCAACCCAAACACCAGATTCATATTTTGAACGGCTTGTCCCGCCGCGCCCTTAACCAAGTTATCAATGACTGATAAAATCACAATCACTTGCTGACCTTGCGGCTGATGAATTGAAATCTGGCAGTTATTGCTACCCCGAACATTACGCGTATCCGGGTGCGATCCTTGCGGCAACACATCAACAAACCCTTCATTTCGATAACGCTGCTCATACAAGACTTGAATATCATTCAACTTAACCGCCTCACCTGCTATCGGAGCAATCAATTGTCCGTACAAAGTCGCATGAATGCCGCGTATCATCGGCACCAAATGGGGGACAAACGTTAAACCTACCTGCTCGCCAGCCGCCTCCCTTAAACCTTGGGTAATTTCCGGCAGATGCCTGTGCCCGTTAACCGCGTAGGCTTTAAAACTTTCACCCGTTTCACTCATTAAGGTAGCCAGTTCCGCTTTACGCCCTGCCCCACTCACACCGGACTTAACATCAGCAATTAAATGCTTGACATCAATCAAGCCATTTTCAATTAATGGTAAAAAACCAAGCTGCACTGCGGTAGGATAACAACCTGGACAAGCAATTAATCGGGCCTGCTTAATCGCCTCCCGATTCACTTCCGGCAAACCATATAAAGCCTCGGCAATTAAATCAGGACACGCGTGCTCCATGCCATACCAATGGCTCCACTCTTGCGCATCTTTTAGCCTAAAATCCGCCGATAAATCAATCACCTTAACGCCTAGCGCCAACAACTGCTCAGCCATCAGCATCGCAGTGCCATTAGGTGTCGCAAAAAACACCACATCACATTGGCTTAAAGTTTCACTATCAGGCAAACTAAAAGCCACATCAATATGACCCCGCAAACTCGGATATAAAGCATCCACTCTTAAACCTGCATCGGTGCGTGAGGTTACCACAGTCACTTCAACCTCCGGATGCAAGGCTAAAATACGCAATAACTCAACACCCGTATAACCCGTTCCGCCTACAATACCTGCACGAATCATTTGTTTTTATCCTATTAACACATTGTTTATGAAAATAACTGGAGCCTATAATAACCGCATCCTACTTTTTACTGAACTCAAGTTATGCTTAAGCACACCATGCGAGCCATTGAAATAAAAGTCGGGGCGTTAAAACTGACTAATCGCCCCATTCCCGTCCCGACGGATTATCAGGTATTAATTAAAGTGGTTGCGGCTGGCGTTAATCGCCCGGATATTATGCAACGGAAAGGTTTATATCCCGCGCCTTCAGGTGCGTCTGATATACCGGGACTGGAAATTGCAGGAACTATCGTGGCAACCGGTGAGGCAGTTCGTCATCTTCAATCGGGGGATGTTGTGTGTGCGTTGGTGACGGGCGGCGGTTATGCAGATTATTGTTTAGCCACTGCCTCACACTGTTTACCGATACCCGAAGGCTTTTCTTTAGTACAAGCTGCCGCACTACCGGAAACTTTTTTTACTGTTTGGAGCAATGTATTTGACCGCGCCCAACTACTGCCAAACGAAACGTTGCTGGTACATGGCGGCAGCAGTGGCATAGGCACAACCGCCATTCAACTCGCCAAGGCTTTTCATGCCAAAGTCATTGTCACCGCAGGATCAAATGCCAAATGTTACAGTTGTCTTGAACTCGGTGCAGATGCCGCCATTAATTATCAAGAACAGGATTTTGTTGCAGAAGTTAACCGACTTACCGACAGCAAAGGCGTGGATGTTATTTTAGATATGATCGGTGGCGATTATTTTCCGCGTAATCTAAAATGTATGGCCTTCGATGCCCGACTGGTACAAATCGCTATCCAAAATGGCGTAAAATCAGAAATTAACTTATTATCCCTGATGCTAAAACGACTGACCCTAACCGGATCGACATTAAGAGCCAGAGACGATGACTTTAAAGCTAATATTGCCCAACAGCTGTATCAAAAAGTTTGGCCTTTACTGGCAACCGGAAAAATCTTACCCATTATTCATTCCACCTTTGCACTCAATGATGCCGCCAATGCCCATGAACTTATGGAAAGCAGCCAGCACATCGGCAAAATAATATTAGAGGTTTAAACTCATGACATACAACGCACTGGTTTCAGCAGGCACACTCCATCAACAAATAAATGACCCTAAATGGATTATTGTCGATTGCCGATTTTCTCTGGCAAACAGTGAGGCAGGCAGTTATGCCTATCGCCACGGCCATATACCCCATGCCCGTTATGCTGACTTAAATAAAGATCTGTCTTCTACCATCACCGCTTTTACAGGTCGCCATCCCCTGCCCGACTTTAGACTTTTGGCAAAAAAACTGGGGGCATGGGGCATAACCAACAACAGTCAAGTCGTTTGTTATGACGATACCGGCGGCACTTTTGCAGGACGCTTTTGGTGGTTATTACGTTGTTTGGGACATGATAACGTGGCGGTATTAAATGGCGGCATTCAACACTGGAAAAATCAAGGCTTTGCCCTGACCACTTCATTGCCGACCTTAAAACCCGTTACCTTTAGACCTTATCTAAACAGTGCTCACTGGCTTAAAGCGTTACAAGTCCAAAACAGTCTCGCCAGAAAAGCGATCTGTCTGATTGATGCCCGAACACCCGAACGCTATCGCGGCGAACAAGAACCCATCGATCCGGTTGCCGGTCATATTCCAGGCGCATTAAATCGCCCTTTTCAATTAAATCTTGATAACACGGGATTATTTTTATCAGCCGCATCATTAAGCCGTCAATTTAAAACGTTTATCGGCACGACTGCACCCGAACAGGTTGTTCATTACTGCGGCTCAGGCGTAACGGCCTGTCATAATTTATTGGCAATGGAACACGCGGGGTTAACCGGTTCCAAACTTTATGCGGGGTCGTGGAGTGAATGGATTAGTGATAAAAATCGGGGAATTGCAACAGGTGACGCAAGATAACTTGCTAAATCAGGGCGTGGTTATTTAATGACCCCGCCCTGGGTAACGCGTATTTTTGCATTCAATCATTAAAGTCATCGCATAAATTCTCCCTGGTTAAATTAAAAATCACAAAGGCTTTCATCTTCCCGACATTCCATTGCCCAAATAAGAACCTGCTGCGGCACCCAACCCGGTCATGACCGGATCACCACTGCCCATTTGATATCCAAAAACACTCCCAATAACACCGCCTGCCAAGCCTTGCGTGGAGCGTGGATCTTGATAGCGTTGAGGTTGCTGTTGATAATATTCAACTTGTGGCTGCGGATAATAACGAACCGGTGGCGGCGCATAGTAGCGAATTTGAGGTTCAGAATAATAATAGTTCACTTGCGGCTGCGGGTAATAGTGCTCACGGTGATGACCGTGATGTCCATGATGCTCCCCACCATGATTTTCATAGCCATAACCGCCCCATCCACGGTCGTCGTCATCCGCATAAGATACCGTTGAGTAGAGAATTACAACGGCGCATAACTGGATTATAAAAATTAACTTTTTCATAATATTCTATTTAAATTTGACCAAGGTGATTTAATAACAATTTATCAATTCTTTAATGCTGATAGATGATAGATTGCCCAACCTTAATGGCTGCTTAACAAAACCTGACAGGACAACCTGACCCGTCACTTAATCAGCGCACATAAAACCCGAAACAATTCTTCTGTAACGCTTATAATAGTGATTTTTTGATGTGTAATGGCAGTTCAATCAATGGCAGATTTCATCCCCGGTCAACGCTGGATTAGTAATACCGAGTCAGAACTTGGTTTAGGTCTTATTGTTGAAGTAAGTTTCAAACGCGTCACCGTGCTTTTTTTAGCCAGTGACGAACAACGCATTTACGCAAGTGATAATGCGCCCTTAACTCGCGTCAGCTTTGCCGTTGGCGACATCATTGAATCCATTGATGAAGAAGAGTTAACTGTTATCCGGCTAATCGAGAAAGAAGGTTTGATTATCTATGTCGGAAAAAATGCGGAAGGAGAAGAAGTTCTGTTGGAAGAAGTTGAACTCAATCATCATATTCAGTTTAACAAGCCTCAAGATCGATTGTTTACCGGTCAAATTGATCCCAGCTCATGGTTTTTACTCCGCTATGAGACCTGGCTAAGACTGCGGCAACTTCAGCAGTCACCGGTTAAAGGCTTGCTGGGCGGCCGCACCTCATTGATTCCACATCAATTATATATTGCCCACGAATCCGCCAACCGGTCTGCACCCCGGATTATGCTGGCAGATGAAGTGGGTTTGGGTAAAACCATCGAAGCCGGTTTGATATTACATCATCGGCTAATTAATGGCCTGACGCATCGCGTTTTAATTATCGTACCGGAAAGCCTTTTGCATCAATGGCTGGTCGAAATGCTTAGACGCTTCAACCTGCGTTTTAGTGTATTTGATGAAGCTCGCTGCCTTGAAGAACTTAATGATGACGGACTGGATGAAAATGCAGACTCGGACGATGACCACAATCCGTTTTTAACTGAACAATTAATCCTGTGCAGTCAGCGTTTTTTTTCTGACTTTCCAAACCGACAACAACAAGCCCTGCAAGCAGGCTGGGATATGGTCATCGTTGATGAAGCGCACCATCTTGAATGGAGCGAACAAGCCGCCAGCCCGGAATACCGGTTTGTAGAACAACTCAGCCTGCAAACGCCCAGTCTTATTTTATTGACGGCCACGCCTGAACAGTTAGGTAAAGAAAGCCATTTTGCTCGTTTACGATTACTTGATCCTGACCGGTTTTACAGTTTTTCTGCCTTTGTTGAGGAAGAGCGACTGTTTGAACCCGTTGCCCATGCCGCCAAATTGTTACTGGCAGGGCAAGCCTTGAATGCAGATGCTCAACAAAACCTAACCCGCTTACTTAAGGACGACAATGTCGGCGGCTTGCTGGAAAATCTTAATGATCCTTTAAAATCGGCCTCTGCAAGAGAAGCGTTGATTAAGATATTGCTCGATCATCATGGAACGGGGCGGATTTTATTCAGAAACTCACGGCAAACCGTGCAAGGCTTTCCGGAACGCGAACGCTATGGCTATGCGTTAACCGGCCTAAGCACCCAAACTGAAGCGTGGGAACGGGATAGTAATTTACAACAAGACCCCCGCTTTATCTGGTTGGTTGACAAACTAATTACGTCTGTAAAAACCAAATCAAGCGCCTCTTTACGCGGTCAAAAAGCCTTGTTAATTTGTAAACACGCGCAAACCGCTATTGATCTGGAACAAACCTTAAAAGATCGTATCGGTATTGCCTCGGCGGTTTTTCATGAAGGCATGACCATTATTGAGCGCGACCGGGCCGCCGCTTATTTTGCCGATCCGGAAAGCTCGGCACGACTATTAATCTGTTCTGAAATTGGCAGTGAAGGCAGAAACTTTCAATTTGTCCATCACTTGATTCTGTGGGACTTGCCCACCAACCCCGATTTATTGCAACAACGCATCGGCAGACTGGATCGTATCGGTCAAAAACACGTGATTCAAATACACATCCCGTACCTTGAAAATACCCCGCAACACAGCTTGTATCGATGGTATGACGAAGGACTTGATGCCTTTCGCAGCAATAATTCAGCCGCCCAAGCGGTTGCTGATAAACTGCAAGATCAACTGAAAGATATATTAGACAACAACCAGCAAGCGGATATTGATGCGTTTATCGCCAAAACCCAGGCGCTGAGTGCAGAAATTGAGGCGCAATTACACAATGGCCGCGACCAATTACTGGAATTAAACTCCTGTCGTAAAGAATTATCCGACGAACT
>CAIUYS010000637.1 GCA_903903365.1 uncultured Methylococcaceae bacterium | reverse complement strand
GTCGACGTTTTGTTTTGCTGCCTTGCTTCAGGACTGAACTACTTAACCCCGAGGAAGCCGGCCATTATAACCTACCCGGCCAACTTGTCAACAGTCCGCGTTAACTTTATTCAAGCTGTCTAACCCTTCCAAAGCGCCTGCTCCGGAATAACTGAGTATTATACCGGCGTTAGCGTATCCGTCAAGGCCAAGTTTCTTTTAATAAAAAATGAGTTTGATGGGGTGCTCTATTTTTAACGAATTCAGCGTCTAAAAAAATCGTCTCGAAAAGATTCGAGGCCAATATCCACAATCTGTATCTGCTACAAGCCCTGTCTTTTTTCGTTGCGCGCATCCTTACAACGCAGTCTTCTCAACAATCTGTACTCGCTGGGTTACGCCACACACAAGGGTGTAGGGTATGGTATCGGCACAGACGGCAATTTCTTCAACGGGCAAGCCATCGCCCCACAAGGTCACCGGGTCACCGGGTTTTGCATGGGGTTGTGCTTCCAAATCAACAGTAATCATATCCATGGATACTCGACCAATCAGCGGAACACGCTGTCCGTTAACCAGCACGGGCGTTCCTCCTTTGGCATAACGGGGGTAACCATCCCCATAACCAATAGCGACAACACCCAATGTGGTCGACTTTTCACAAATCCATGAACCTGCATAACCGACTTTATCACCTTTGGCTATGGGTTTTACCGCTATCAATCGTGAATGTAAACTCATAATGGGCTTTAACCCCAGTTGCTCGCCGGTACTATCTGAAAACGGTGAAATACCATATAACATAACACCAGGCCGCACCCAATCGGTTAAGGCTTCTTTCCAAGCTAAAATACCCGCCGAGTTGGCAATACTACGCTCATTTTTTGGCTGTACCTCAGGTGCTAGCGCCGACAGCGTTTCATTAAACAAACTAATTTGTTTAAGCGTGGCAGGATCTTGCTTATCATCTGCATTGGCTAAATGCGTCATCAAACTGATTGGCGGCCTGATGATGGAACACCGGTTTAAGCGTTGGTAAACCGCGTTAAATTCGTTGACTTTAAAGCCCAGACGATTCATGCCGGTATCAAATTTTAACCAGATAGCACAAAGGTCTTGCTCCGTTCTGCTTTCAAAAATGTCTACTTGGGTAAAAGAATGCACCACGGGGTCCAATTGATAATGCAATAACTCATCTAATTCTTCAGCGCAGGTAAAGCCTTCCAGCACCGCAATCCGGTTTTTAATTCCGGCTTTACGCAAACGAATCCCTTCATCTACCCGCGCCACGGCAAAGGCATCGACCGTTTGCAAGGCGTCGGCAATCCGCAATAAACCATGCCCATAACCATTAGCCTTGATAACGGCCATGATTTTTGCCTCCGGCGCGTAATAACGAACCCTTTGCAAGTTATGCTGCACAGCATCCAGGTTAAGTACCGCGTAAACTGCCGGCCTCATTCATAATCTCCTGCGTTATAGGGCGCTCCGGCAAAATTTTCAAATTTAGTATATTGCCCCATAAAGGTCAGTCTAACGGTTCCCAGCGGCCCGTTACGTTGCTTGCCGATAATAATTTCAGCAATACCTTTATCAGGACTGTCTTCGTTATACACTTCGTCGCGATAAACAAACATAATCAAATCGGCATCCTGCTCAATAGCGCCGGAGTCACGCAAGTCTGACATTACCGGACGTTTATTGGGGCGTTGTTCCAGGTTTCGATTAAGCTGTGACAAGGCGATAACAGGTACATTCAACTCTTTAGCCAGTGCTTTTAAGCCTCTGGAAATGTCAGATATTTGTTGTACCCGATTATCGCCACTGGAAGGTGATTGCATCAATTGTAAATAATCCACCACAATCAAGCCTAACTGACCATGTTCACGCGCCAGACGCCTGGCTCTGGCTCGCACTTCGGTGGGTGATAATGCAGGCGAATCATCAATAAACAATTGTGTACCTGCCAGTAAATTAATGGCTGAAGTCAAGCGCGGCCAATCATCATCATCGAGCTTGCCGGTTCTGACTTTATGTTGATCAATACGACCCAAGGATGACATCATACGCATCGCAAGTGAATCACCCGGCATTTCCATACTAAATACGGCAACCGGTTTGTCACTTTTTAGTGCTACATTTTCGGCTATATTCATGGCGATGGTGGTTTTACCCATCGACGGCCTGCCCGCCACAATAATTAAATCGGCTGGTTGCAGACCGGAGGTTAATTCATCAAGATCGGTAAATCCGGTACTGGCTCCGGTGATAGAGCCTTCCTGCTCAAACAGGGTTTCAATTTTATCAACGGCTTTAGCCAGTAATGATTTAATAGCGATAAAACCACCGGCCTGCCCTCTTTGCCGTTGCTCTGCTATTTGAAAAACCTGCCGTTCGGCATTCTCAAGCAATTCAGAAGTATCACGACCCTCGGTATTAAAAGCCGAATCGGAAATTTCAGTACCAATATGAATCAGTTGCCTGAGTACTGACCGATCTCTGACAATATTGGCGTAAGCAACAATGTTAGCCGCACTGGGCGTGTCTTTTGCCAGCATGATTAAATAAGCCAGTCCACCGACATTATCCAACTCGCCGATGGCTTTTAAAGCATCAGACAGCGTGATGACATCAAAAGGAACCTGCTTTTCTGCAAGCTCTTCAATTTTTTTAAAAATAAGCTGGTGACTACGGCGATAAAAATCCTTTTCAATAACCTTGTCGGCTATGGCATCCCAAGTCTGGTTATCCAGCATTAATCCACCCAAAACCGATTGTTCGGCCTGTATGGAATTGGGTGGAACCTTCATGGCATCAAGTGAATAATCACGTTCCATGGAATAATTTTCAGGCATGGTTATTAGCTGCAAAAAAGATGAATAATAACACGATGAGGGTTTCCAGTCATTGGCTTACACTTTTCACGCTTTAAGTCTAAAAGCTAAATACACGAACATTGACCCGATGCCTGTAGAATAAAAGACCCGTATAAAGTACCCTAAACACCTGAAGCCTTAGAACAGGCACTAACATCATTTTTTAGGGAACTTGACTCATGACCACCCACCCTCAGAATCCACAACCCAATCGCCAGACGCTTTATGTTGCCATCGCGCTAATACTTGGCATTGTAGTGGGCGAAGCACTCAATCTGACACTGGGCAGTTCCAGCACTACCCTGCAAAATCCTGTACTGAGTCAGATCATTGAGATTTTTTCCGTATTAACGGATACCTTTCTGCGCTTGATAAAAATGATTATCGCCCCGCTGGTGTTTTCAACGCTAGTGGTTGGCATGGCTAAAATGGGTGATATTCATACTGTTGGACGCATTGGTATCAAGGCGCTACTGTGGTTTTTTTCAGCGTCAATTTTTAGCCTGTTGCTGGGCATGTTACTGGTGAATGTGTTTGAACCGGGAAGTTCTTTGCATATTGCATTACCAGCAATAGGTTCAGAAACAGGACTGCCGCAAGTTAAGCCGACACTGGGCAATTTCGTAGCGCATATCTTTCCAAAAAGTATCGTCGAAGCGATGGCGACTAATGAGATTTTGCAAATTGTAGTATTTTCCATGTTCTTTGGCATTGCCTGCGCTTCAATCGGCGATCTGGCTAAACCAACGGTCAAGTTACTGGATTCATTAGCACACATCATGCTAAAAGTGACCGGCTACGTCATGCATTATGCACCGGTAGCAGTATTTTCAGCTATAGCCTCGGTTATCGCACAACAGGGCATCGGCGTTCTACTGTCTTATGGCAAATTTATCGGCGAATTTTATTTGGGTCTGATTTTGCTTTGTAGTGCACTCGGTTGCGTTGGCTTTGTGTTTTTGGGTCGTAGAGTCTTGTCTTTGCTACGGCATATCCGCGAACCCATGCTGCTGGCTTTTGGTACGGCCAGTAGCGAGAGCGCTTACCCCAAATTATTACAGCAACTGGAACGTTTTGGCTGCGATGAAAAAGTCTGTGGACTGGTGTTGCCATTAGGCTATTCATTTAACCTGGATGGCAGCATGATGTATATGACCTTCGCAGTTTTATTCATTGCACAGGCTTATGGTATTGACATGTCTTTAGGTGATCAACTCATCATGTTGCTGGTGTTACTGTTTACCAGTAAAGGCGTCGCAGGCGTACCCAGAGCGTCGTTAATCGTTATCGCCGCAACCTTGTCCATGTTTGATATTCCTGAAGCCGGCTTGTTACTGTTACTCGGTATCGACCAGGTTCTGGATATGGGACGCAGTGCGACCAATGTGTTTGGCAACAGCATTGCTGCGGCGTTGGTTAGCAAGTGGGAAAAGGCGCTGAAATAGATGGATACATTAAAAACACTACTCTACGAAGGCACTAAGAAAAGCAACAAAGGTACAAGCTTCGTCCTGTATAGCCGCTTTTAGGTTTTAATGCCCAATAACATATTCATTACAAGGTCATCCATGCAACCAACTAAACCCGCTAAAAAATTTTATCAACATCTTTATGTACAAGTGTTGACCGCTATCACTTTCGGCATTTTTCTGGGTTATTTTTATCCTGAAACAGCAACAACGATGAAGCCGCTCGGTGATGGCTTTATCAAACTGATCAAAATGATTATCGCGCCGATTATTTTTTGCACGGTGGTAACAGGTATTGCCGGTATGCAGGATATGGATAAAGTCGGGCGTGTCGGCGTTAAAGCCCTGCTCTATTTTGAAGTGGTCAGTACACTGGCATTAATTATCGGCTTGATTGTGGTGCATGTAATTAAACCGGGAGTAGGTATGAATGTCGATTTAAGCACCCTGGATACCAAAAGCCTAAGCATTTATACCAACGCGACAACAACCCATAGTACCGTTGATTTTTTGCTAAATATCATTCCTGCCAGTGTAGTTGATGCCTTTGCCAAAAGCGATATATTGCAAGTGTTACTGTTTTCGGTGCTGTTCGGTTTTTCGCTGGCGGCGATGAAAGAAACAGGATCTGAAGTGGTCGTTTTTATTAGTAAATTTTCCCAAGCATTATTTGGTATCGTCGAAACTATTATGAAGCTGGCACCCATTGGTGCCTTTGGCGCTATGGCCTTTACCATCGGCAAATACGGTATTGCTTCATTGACACCACTGGCAAAATTAATGGGCAGTTTTTATCTGACTTGTTTGCTGTTTATTTTTATTGTGTTGGGATTAATCGCGCGATTTACCGGCTTTAGCATACTCAAATTTATTATTTACATAAAAGATGAGCTGTTAATCGTGCTGGGTACATCGTCATCAGAATCGGTACTACCCCGCATGATGACAAAGCTGGAAAACTTGGGTTGTTCCAAATCGGTGGTCGGTTTGGTCATTCCAACCGGTTACTCTTTTAATCTTGATGGGACCTCAATCTATCTGGCAATGGCCGCTATCTTTGTTGCCCAAGCCACCAATACCCCCCTGACCATGATGCAGGAACTGACCATCCTTGGCGTACTGTTATTAACATCGAAAGGCGCTGCCGGAGTAACAGGTAGTGGTTTTATTACGCTAGCAGCAACCCTTTCGACCATCCCAACCATCCCTGTCGCCGGACTTGCACTGATACTCGGTATAGATCGCTTCATGTCCGAGGCACGCGCACTTACCAATATTATCGGCAACGGGGTTGCCACAGTGGTTGCGGCAAAATGGGAAAATGAACTGGACGAACAAAAAATGCATGCCCTTCTTAATCCCACCCACATTAGGAGTAAGGATTCATCCGAAGTGCATTAATTAAACTATGGCATCTCAGCAACTTTTAATCTGCTGTACCCCATTGAAAAAAGTGAGATAATTTTTAAGACATTATCGACTTTAGTTTTTGTTATATATTTTTAAAACCCATTCATAAAACCATACCGGCCGAAACAATACGATCCAAATTAATACTATTGGCGTAATAGGAACAGGGCCAATCTCAATTAACGAGGTACACAGAAGAACGATAATACTAAGAATACGCATGGTTTATAACTTTTGAACTTAAGAAATCAAGGTCAGAATACATCATGTACTTTTGGGGGTGGAAATACGACAAAGTGCAAAGGACTATAACCGTAAGTTGAAAAATGTGGCTTATTTACTTTTATTCAAAATCATCTTTATTGAGATACAATTCTTCAACCCGTGTTCTCGCCCACGGGGTTTTTCTTAAAAACTTTAAACTGGATTTGATACTGGGCTCATAATTAAAACATCTGATGTCAATTATTTTGCCTAATTCAGTCCAACCATAATAATCTACGAGTTGGATCAGTATAGTTTCCAGGGTGATACCGTGTAGAGGATTGTCCGGTTGCTTGTCATTCATAAGATGTCCTGATAAAAGGAAATTAGGTTCAAGGTAAAAGGTTCATGAATTAATACTGTCTTTCACTTAAACCATTTAGCTTCATTCTTCATGCTCGTATTTACGCCTTATCGCGTCATCTCGGGCATCATTAATTTCCCTCATAATACTACCCACATCAGCCTGTTTATTGCTGCCTTTGAAATGTCCGGTCAGTTTGATATCAGGCGTCAGGTTGCCGCTTTCGTAAATCTTCCAGATTTCTTTACCATAGCTGGTTGCAAGCAGTTCTGGCGCAAAGCGACCAAAGTAGGCTGCCATATTATTGACATCACGTTCCAACATGCCGGGCGCATTATTATTAGCTGCCGCATCTACAGCCTGGGGTAAATCGATAATGACCGGGCCATGGGCGTCAACAAGTACATTAAATTCGGACAGATCACCGTGGACAATTCCTGCGCAGAGCATTCTGACCACTTCTTTAATCAATATAGCGTGATATTCAAGTGCTTGTTCACGACTCAACACCAAATCGTTAAGCCTTGGCGCAGCCGATCCATGCTCATCAGTGACCAGCTCCATTAACAACACGCCTTCAACAAAATTATAGGGTTGCGGAACACGTACACCGGCAGCGGCAAGACGGTATAGGGCATCGACCTCAGCATTTTGCCAAACCTCTTCTTGCTGCTTACGTCCAAACCGGGTGTTTTTTTCCATCGCACGCGCCTGCCGAGTGTTTCTGACTTTACGCCCCTCCTGATACAACGACTGCTTATGAAAGCCGCGCTTGTTGGCTTCTTTGTAGACTTTTGCGCAGCGAATTTCACCTTCAGAAAGCACCACATAGACAGCCGCTTCCTTGCCACTTTTTAATGGCC
>CAIUYS010000636.1 GCA_903903365.1 uncultured Methylococcaceae bacterium | reverse complement strand
GATTTCATGTTTTTGCCCTTCTTCGTGCTCTTCGTGTCTTCGTGGTGAATAATGGAATAAAAACTACTGTTGAGGACGTGAAGATATGCAATTTGATGGTTTATCAAGGCAGGTCATTGGTTGTGCGATTGAAGTCCATAAAACGTTGGGAGCCGGATTACTGGAGTCAACTTACGAAAAGTGTTTGGCTTATGAACTTGGTTTAGCTGGGCTTTTTTATACAGCACAAGAATTATTATCGGTTAATTATAAAGGCGTTGTGCTGGATTGTGGATATAGACTTGATCTTGTCGTAGAAAATAAGCTGATTGTTGAGTTAAAAAGCGTCGAGAAATTACAAAAAATTCATGAAGCACAAATACTTACTTACATGAAATTGACTGGATTAAGCACAGGATTACTGATTAATTTTAATGAGATCGTTTTGAAAAACGGTATTAAACGTTTTGTACTATAAAACCTCAAAAGCCTAAAAGAACTCACCACGAAGACGCGAAGGACACGAAGAAAAGCAAAAACATGAAATCATCTTAAGACCTTAATCAACTTCGTCTTTCTTTGTCTTTCTTCGTGTCCTTCGTGTCTTCGTGGTGAAAAGTTTTTTATTCAATACTTATAGCCTATGCAATTCAATCTATCTACTTTTATCCTGGAAATCATCAACTTCCTGATTCTGATCTGGATTTTGCAGCGTCTTTTTTACCAGCCGTTGCTGGCAGTGATTGCCAAACGCAAGCAGTTTATTGATCAATCACTTGCCGATGCAAAAGCGATACAACAGCAGGCGGAAGAGCAGCGCAGCCTTTATGAAAATCGTCAAAAGTTGTGGGAGCAAGAAAAACAAGCAGCTCTTACCGCATTGCATCAGCAAATCGAAGGTGAAAGAAGACTGCAAATGGACCGGTTGAATAGCGATCTTGAGCTGGAACGGAAAAAAATAAATGTGACACTCCAGCGCCAGCAAAGGGAGCTTCAATTACAAGCCGAAAAGCAGGCGTTACAAAATGGTGCCCGCTTTGCCGGATTGCTACTAAAACAGTCGGCCAGTCCTGAGCTGGAGGCGCGACTATTTGAGATGTTGTTGGATAATCTTAAAACGTTACCGGCAGACTGTACGTTGTGTCTGCAACTGTTGGGTGCCAAAAAATCGATGCCGATCAAAATAACCAGTGCTTATCTCTTAACTGCTGAACAGCGGCTTCAACTGGAACAGCAGTTGGGCGCATTAATTAACAGTCAAATCAATTTTCAATACTATCAGGATGCAGAACTGATTGCAGGTTTCCGCCTGGATATTGGAGCCTGGGTTTTAAACGCCAACCTGCAACATGAGTTGATTGGTTTTGCAGAGATCGCTAATGACGCCGAGTAACTCCGAAGCCTTTGCCGGTTTGCTGGATAAACAAGCCGATTGGCTGGTTAGCTATCAGCCAGGGTTGCGTGTTACCGAACAAGGCAGCGTGGTTGCTGTCGGGGATGGTATTAGCTGGATTAAGGGTTTGCCCTCGGCCGCCATCGAAGATATTTTGATTTTTGCTGATGGCAGTCGGGGCATGGTGTTTGACCTGAATCTCGACAGAATAGGCGCTATTTTATTGTATCAAACCGAGGCGCTTACTTCAGGGACGACTGTTTTTCTTGCGAGGCACTCGCTGGGCATACCGGTCGGTGACGAGTTTTTAGGTCGGGTTATTGATCCGCTGGGAACACCTTTGGATGGGTTGCCACTTCCCACTCCGGCCGGTCGTGAAAATCTGGAAAAAGGCTCGCCTGCCATTATTGCCCGCGATTTTGTCGATAAACCGCTGTACACCGGTATTAAAATTATTGATACCCTGATTCCCGTTGGCAAAGGTCAGCGACAATTGATAGTGGGTGATGAAGGATTGGGCAGAAGTTCAATCGCCATCGACACGGTGATTAATCAAAAAGATCAGAATGTCGTGTGTATTTACGTGTTGATCGGCCAGAAGCGTTCGGCGGTTGTCAGTACGGTGGAAACCTTGCGCAATCAAGGTGCGCTGGACTACACGGTTTGCGTGGTCGCCGAAGCCAGTGCGTTGCCGGGGTTACAATATATTTCACCGTTTGCAGGGTGTGCGTTGGCCGAACACTGGATGGCGCAGGGCAAAGACACCCTGATTATTTACGATGATTTGTCCACCCATGCCAGAACTTATCGGGAACTGTCTTTGTTGCTACGCAGACCACCGGGGCGCGAAGCGTATCCGGGTGACATTTTCTTTGTCCACTCCCGTTTGCTGGAACGGTCAACCCGTTTAAACGCAGAAAACGGCGGTGGCAGCATGACCGCTTTGCCAATAGTTGAAACCAAGCAAGGCGAAATTGCCGCTTACATTCCCACCAATCTTATTTCCATTACCGACGGACAAATCTATCTGGATAATGATTTATTTGTATCAGGCTTTCGTCCGGCTATCGACATCACTAAATCAGTCTCGCGGATAGGCGGTAAAGCCCAGCATCCCAGTATCAGCCATCAAGCCGGACAAATGAAGCTGGATTATTTGCAGTTTTTGGAACTTGAATCTTTTACCCGTTTTGGTCAGCGCCTTGAAGCGACTATGGAAGCGCGGATTAAGCGTGGACGTCTGTTACGGGAAATACTGAAACAGGATCGATTGGCACCACTGAGCAGCCTTTTTCAATTGGCCTGGTTGACCGCGTTTAATGAAGGTTTTTTTAATAACGTAGAGCTTAAAGATATTCCGGGTTGTCTTGAGCTCATTAATCAGCGTGTTAATACCACGGACTTAACGCTGGACAGTCCTTCTGAACAATGGCAACAAGCCCTGGGGGATTGGTTTAACATAGACGTCAGGCAGCCATTATGAGCCAAAGCCGCGAACTGCAATTGCATATCGTTCAAATGGACGAGATACGCAGTATTTTAAATTCAATGAAAAACCTGGCATTGATTGAGATTCACAAGCTGGGGCGTTTTCAAACCCTACAGGGTCAGGCGGTGGCTAATATTGAAAATGCGGCGCTGGATTTCCTGGATTTTTACCCGTTACCCGATGTCGATAAAAACGCCACTTCGGTTGGTATTCTGGTGGGTGCCGAGCGTGGTTTTTGTGGTGATTTTAACGAAAGCCTGCTTAACACGATTACGGAAGACTCTTATTACGGTATCATTGCCATCGGTAGCCGACTTTGTAACCGGTTGGCAGATAATCCGGTTGAGGTCATCGCGTCAATTGCCGGTGCCAATGTTGCAGAAGAAGTCTCCGCAGTCCTTAATCGTCTGCTTGATTCTATCAGCGCATTAACGATTGCCAAGGACGATATTAATCCGGTGACTATTGCCGTTCCTTCGCTACAATTGACGGTTATTTATCACGATAATAGTACCTGTCAAATTACCAAGCGGCAGATATTCCCCCCTTTTTTTAAGCAAAAACCACGAACACCGGCTTATGGAAATCCGCCACTACTTAATTTGGAGCCCAGCGATTTTTTTTCTGATTTGGTTCATCATTACCTGTTCGCGGTGCTACATGAAATTTTTTATATTTCACTCATGGCCGAAAATCAGCGCCGTTTACAACACCTGGAAGGTGCGGTAAAGCATCTGGATGATGAAACGGTTAATCTGCGCCGAAAATCCCAAATCTATCGTCAGGAAGAAATAACCGAAGAAATTGAAGTTATTTTGTTAAACTCTGAAATTAATTAAAAAGTAAAAGTCACGGTGTACATTAAACAATGGTAAAAAAAATAAAAACGGCGTTTGTTTGTGATCAATGTGGGGCGGATTATCCGCGTTGGGGTGGGCAATGCACCAGTTGTGGCGAATGGAATACGATCAAGGAAGTCAGACTGGGATCAGCGTCCACCGAACGGACTAGTCGCACAGGCTATGCCGGTAGCCGCTCCGAAGTCAAGTTATTATCCGATGTCAATTTGTCTAAAGCTGAACGCATTTCGACCGGTATTTCAGAATTTGACCGCGTTTTAGGCGGCGGTATTGTCAGCGGCAGTGTGGTGTTAATTGGTGGTGCGCCGGGGGCAGGGAAGAGCACGCTGTTGTTGCAGGCCATTGCCAATATTGCCGATCGGGCTATCAGTGTGCTGTATGTATCCGGCGAAGAATCGTTGCAACAAATTGCTGAACGGGCACATCGCTTAAAGTTGCCGGCCGCTAAAATGATGATGCTGATGGAAACGTCGGTACAACGTATTTGTGATGTTTTGGATGACATAAAACCGCAGATTTTGGTGATAGATTCCATTCAGGTGATGCATACACAAGATACCGATTCTGCACCGGGATCGGTTTCTCAAGTCAGGGAATCAGCCAGTTACCTGACGCAATATGCAAAAAAACATCAGGTATCCATTTTTATGGTCGGGCATGTGACCAAGGATCAATCGCTGGCGGGGCCGATGACGTTGAGCCATATTGTCGATACCCAGGTGATGCTGGGTTCAACGGATGATGCCCGATTTCGGGTATTAAGAGCCGATAAAAACCGCTTTGGCAGCGTGGGTGAATTGGGCTTTTTTGCCATGGACAGCACCGGACTTAAAGAAGTCAAAAATCCTTCGGCCATGTTTTTAAACCGTGCGGAAAAGCCGTCATCAGGTAGCGTGGTGACCGTGTTGTGGGAAGGCACGCGGCCTTTATTGGTAGAAATTCAGGCTTTGGTCACCGAATGTCAGTACGGCAATCCAAGACGATTGGCGGTCGGTTTTGATCAAAACCGTCTGGCTATGTTGCTGGCGGTGCTTTATCGGCACGGCGGTATTTTTACTGCACAGGATGAAATTTATGCCAATGTTGTCGGTGGCATAAAAGTCACAGAAACCAGCTCTGATTTAGCGATTGTGGTCGGCATTGTTTCGAGTCTGAGAGATAAAGTCATTCCGCATGATGTATTCTTTTTTGGGGAAATTGGTTTAAGTGGAGAAATCAGACCCGTTGCCAATGGCCATGCGCGTCTTAATGATGCCGCAAAACACGGCTTTAAAAAAGCCGTTATTCCCAAAGCCAATGCACCCAAAACAGCCATTAAGGGCTTGGAAATACATGGCGTGTCTACGCTTTCTGAAGCACTGGATATTTTAGCCGAGATGTAGAAAAGGTAAAAGATATTCACCGCGAAGACACGAAGAGCACGAAGAAAAACAGAAAACTTCGTGTCCTTCGTGTCCTTCGTGTCTTCGTGGTGATGTTTTTAAGATTTTTTGTGGATCAACCGGTTTTTTCAGGATAGCTTTTATATGTAAAGCCCAGCGTTGCTTCCCAGTCATGTAGCATGGATAAAGAAACTCCATTGGCAATCTCTCCCGCCGTCAGTCCCGAGCTTAATTCATCGGTTGGTTCTTCCGTTAAAATTTTTGCAGGAATCAAATCAATACCGGCTTTGTGCGCGGCAATAACTTGTTGGTGTCCATTTTTAATATAGATAAAGCCGTTACAGATAAAAACGCTGACGGGTTGATTTTCTTGACACTCATCATTCGCGGGTTTGCCGGAAAAGTCTTTTATAGATTGCGTCGGTAATAATTTTTTGGGTGCTATCCACAGCGATGAGTACGACAGCTTGTTTGATCGGGCATCAAAGCAATCTTTGATTTTATGGGCAATCGCTTCAGGGGACGTGTAAGAGGTATCAATGATTAAGTCATAATTACCGTATTTTCTAAAGTGCACGTTATATAACTGGTTAAAGCGCTGGTCTTCGATGCTTTGGCGTTTCAGGTTATTTTCAAGCGTCACTTCCAGCGAGGGGTTGTTTTCGTCATTGCGTGAGGCGTTAAATACCCTCTCGGCACCGACAACCGGATCAACGGACAAAAAAACTTTAAAGGCGCTTGGAATAAAGTGCCAAGCCAGTCGGGAGTCCATGATTAAGTGATCTTGGGTTTTGCCGGTTTCAATCACATAAGAATCGATTTCATCATCAATGCTGCGGTCTGTTTGTGATATTTTATTTAGCTCCAGAGTGGTTAGGCCGCGTCTGGTTGCGATGGCACGTTGTATGGTGCCGGTGCCAATGATGTCATAGCCGGTCAGTTGTTTTAGCGCAGTTGCCACGGAGGATTTGCCACTGCCAATATCGCCTGACATCACAATAATATTTTTCATATCCCATTAACCTTTCAAAAACCGCCATCCGGAAGCGTCTGTAAAAATTGCATATAGTAGCATTAATGTACCTATTAATACGCACTTGAGGGGGGTAATTTAGTGTAAAGCAGATGTTGTTATCGACATTCTTGAGTGCGATAAACTGATAGATTTAGTTTGCCGGGTGGCTTAACGGGCTTGAACCTATGGTATTATTATAAAAAACAGTTCACTTTCACCTAACCCAACCATTAAAAAACAACATCACAATGATCGACTTTATTAGGTTAATTAAGAATAAGTTCGCCTTTATAGCGACGGATAAAGATGAGCTTGGCTTGTTTGCTTTTTTTGCGGTTTATTTGATTTCCTGGACACTGCTTTCAGCACTTCTGCTTTCATCCTCAGAGTTGGATAGTATTGAGCAAGTGGTTTGGTCGCAAAGCTGGCAATGGGGTTATTATAAGCATCCACCGCTGCCCTCCGCCTTGCTGCATGCCTTAAACTCTTTGTTCGGCGGGCCTTCAGTTGGGTTGACGGCTTTCTCGGCTCAAGGCTGTTCGGTGGTGGCGCTGTTTTATGTTTGGCTGCTGGCAAAACAAATGCTGCCAAAAAAGCAGGCGATTGTCGCCGTACTCATCACTTCGTTAATTGCGTATCACAATTCCAGGGCGTTTACGTTTAATCACAATACCGTTTCTTTGCCGTTCACGGCGGCGGCTTTGTATTATTTTTACAGCGCACTCCGGTGTCCCAAGTCGCTCTCAAATTGGCTGTGGCTGGGTATTGTTTGTGGCTTGGCGATGCTGACCAAATACAGTGCTATATTGATAATAGCCGGTTTTTTTGTAGTGATAATCTGGCAGCGCTTATGGTCAGATACACGCATTATTTTGGGTTTGCTCGTCAGTAGCATTATTTTTATGTTGGTCATTTCGCCTCATGTGCTTTGGTTGGTTGATAACAACTGGATTCCGTTTACTTATATCCATGATAAATTGGCAGAATCATACAGTAGACTGGGTATT
>CAIUYS010000635.1 GCA_903903365.1 uncultured Methylococcaceae bacterium | reverse complement strand
GGATCCTGGCACAAATCTGTCTGGAACAGATTTGCATTTACCCGCAGGGCGGCAGGCAGGATAGCCTGGCGTGAATCCATGCCGGGATGACGTCCCGGACGTTTTTAGCTAATAAGTAAGGACAGTGTTTATCGGTGTTTTTTATTATTTACCCACTACAAATTACCTAGAGCCATAAAATCTCCACTAACCCTTCTTTGTCAAAGAGTGAGACTGAATAATTACGTCTGCAAAGGTATAAAAGTTATTACGGTTCATTTATTATCGTTTACTTTATCCATAGCAATTTTTTCCGCGTAATGCTTTATCGCGTTTGCTGTATTAATAAGGACAGCGCTCATTATTCTTGCTTGCTCTAATGATTCCAATAAAATTATTAGGTCGTCAATATACTCGTGTACTAAAAAATTGCGCAATTGTCTTGCGCCTAGCCACTGCTCTGTATCCATTATTAAGCCAAGTTTCTCGGCACGGTTCAGATTTTCTATTGCTGTGCCTATTGGCTCTGCGGTTAGTTTTAAAAACAAGGGCAACAGCTTGTCACCGAGGGTATCTTGCAGGCGTGAAAACTTTGCCGAAAAAGATTCAAGTTGGTCAATACCGGTAGTCGTTTTTAGTTTTTCCTCTAGCCATTCCGGGGTAATCGTATCTTTCTCTTCAAAAAACCGATGTATTATTTGCTCTAAATGCAGCGCTTCTTTATCAACCAATTGCATTACTTGTAAAAATCGCAATTTATTATCGGTCATAAAAGGATACCTCGTTCTTTTGCTTCTGTATGAATGGGCTTCCAATCATAAGGCGGTGCGTGGAATATAATATCTATTTTCTGCATTCCTATCGCTTGTTGTATTACACCATTCAATCGTATCGTTTTTGAAACAGGGTTTTCTATCTCTTTAGCCAGTTCTATAAATAAATCTATGTCGCCACCCTTTGCATTATCATCAGTTCGTGATCCAAATAAATAAACTTTGGAATCATCACCAAATATCAGTGCTGTTTTTTGTTTAATAATAGCAATTTGTTCTGTTGTGAGTCGCATGAAATTATTAATGTGAGTTATTACTGTTCGCAAAGTTAAAAGGTCGTAATTATTCAGTTCCCCTTTTTGACAAAGAGGGGGACTGAATAGTTATGTTTTTTTGTCCGAATTACTTACAATTTTTGTGGCAACAATGACGTGATTTTCTCTTCATCCAGTCCCGTTAGCGCAATAATAGTTTGCATAGGCAGACCCATTCGATAGGCATTTTCTATTATTTTAATTTTTACATTCCATTCGCCTTGTTCCAAGCCCTGTTCCAGTCCTTGTTGCAATCCTTGTTCCAAGCCGGTTTTTGTAGCCAATTCGATTGAGCTTTTTTGAATATAGATCCAGTCTCTCTTTTTATGCTGAAGCTCTAGCTCTTCTTCACTAAGATTGGCTTCGTTAGCGATATTGAAGGCTTTTTCCAGTTCTTGATTTAGATTTTTGGGAATGTAATCCAGGCTACCGGCATTTTTAATAAAATACAGCCACTTATCTTGAATACTGGTTAGCTCTGGTTCGGTTTTATTGAATTTTGGCAGTTCGATAAAAATCAATTCGATATCGTCACTGTATTCAATGAAGCGCTTTTTTTCGAGTAATTTAAACCGGTTAATGAGTTCATTAGTGTTTTTAAAGAGGGTAAAGTCGGTGATCGTTAAGGCAATGACGGGATTAAGCAAGTGGTAAGCATCGCCTTTTTTTAACTGTATGGAGTAGTTTTTTGCGGCATTGTACAGGATTCTCTTTTCCAGTCCTTCATGATTCAAAACTTGCATTTCTATAATGACGCGAGTGTTGTCACTCAGCTCTGCCTTTACATCAACGAAGGTATCTTTCATGCCTTTCAGTAAGGGGATGCTGTAAGGATCAACGATGGTTAAGTCGGTGATTGTTTGCTGGTTGTCAAACTCTATCACTGAATTTAAAAAGCTGATCAGCAGGTCTTTTGACTCGGCACTGCCAAAGACTTTTTTAAAAGCAAAGTCTGTTTTTATATCGAGAAATTTCATTTAATTAATCCTAATGAGGGGGTGCGCATCGCGCACCAAAAACCGCTGCTACTGAATAATTTTATTTACACCACAATCTATTGTTGTTTTCTGGCTGGAGCTTATTAGGTTTCTTTCTCTGTCATGGTTGTGGTGCGCGATGCGCACCCTACTTGGCTGTCGGCATTCCCACGCCGTAGCGCTCATCGTTATACACAAGTGCTTGCCGGAGTTTGGGAGGTTGTGCAACTCGTGGAGGTCAGGCTTTGCCTGACCTCCATTGTAGGCGCATTCCCAATTCCGGCAGGAATAACGAGCTTTGCGTGTCCTCACATACTCGTGTATAACGACGAGCGCCGGAGCGTGGTTATTTATTGCGTGTTACTTTACTGTGCGGTAACGCCAATTTGGATATATTCAAAACCCATGGCTTCCATTCGCTGATGTTTAAACTGGTTGCGGCCATCAAAAAACAGGGGAGTTTTGAGTAGTTTTTTTATTTCATCAAAATCGGGGCTTCTAAATTCTTGCCATTCGGTTATTAATAACATGGCATCTGCACTTTTTAGTGCTTCGTATTTGCTGTCAACATAGCTGACATTATTGTTGCCTTTAAGGTAAAAGCTTTCTGCTTCGTGCCGTGCTTTGGGATCGTAAGCGATTACTTTTGCGCCGTGTTTGGTTAGGATGTTGATAATAGTAATGGCGGCGGCGGCCCGCATGTCATCGGTTTCCGGTTTAAAGGCCAGTCCCCAAACGGCAAGGGTTTTTCCGGTTAAGTCTGTCCCCAAACGTTGGATAACTTTTTGAGCCAGTACGGATTTTTGATCGGTATTAACGGCTTCGACCGCTTCTAAAAGCCGTGGGGTATAACCGTTGTTTTTGGCGGTTTTAACCAAGGCTTGTACGTCTTTAGGGAAGCAACTGCCACCGTAACCGCAACCGGGATAGATAAAGCTGTAACCGATGCGGCTGTCAGAGCCAATGCCATGTCTGACCTGATTGACATCAGCGCCGACTTGCTCACAGATATTGGCGATTTCATTCATAAACGAAATCTTGGTGGCCAGCATGGCATTGGCCGCATACTTGGTCATTTCTGCGCTTTTAATATCCATGCCGATAAAGCGGTCATTTTTGGTCATGAAGGGGGTGTAAAGTTCATGCATGATGTCCATGGCGTTGGCGTTATCGGCACCAATCACCACCCGGTTTGGTTTCATAAAGTCATCGATGGCTGCGCCTTCTTTAAGAAACTCGGGGTTGGATACGACATCAAACGTTAGTTTGCTGGCACGTTGCTTGAGTTCGGCTTGAATGGTTGCGCGTACTTTTTCTGCGGTACCCACCGGCACGGTTGATTTGTCAACGACAACAAGGTGGCTTTGCATGTGTTGGCCAATGCTTTTTGCAACCGCCAAGATGTATTGCAGGTCGGCACTGCCGTCTTCACCCATGGGTGTGCCAACGGCAATAAATATAATGGCGGCTTCTGCGATGGCTTTTTGGCTATCGGTAGTAAAACTTAAAGTATTTATTTTCAGATTTTCCTGGATCATTTCTTCCAGACCAGGTTCATAAATAGGCACAATACCTTGTTGTAGCTTGGCTATTTTGCTTTCGTCAATATCGACACAAGTGACGTTATTACCCATTTGGGCAAAACAGGCACCACTGACCAGGCCAACATAGCCACTACCGATTACACTGATTTTCATATGATTATTTATAAGTTGTTTATTGTTTAGGTTGGGTTGGTTTTTGTTGGTTTTAAAAAACCGGTTTGTCTACGAAAAGTACGAAAAAAAAGTAGTTTGAGCTTGCCGTCTGGCGTGCAGGTTTCGCATATTGTATCATTTTTTAAAACGTGAGTGACCAGGTTATAAGTCACATTTTGTTTTGCACGTTATGCCTGAATGGCAGGGTTTTTCTGACAAAACTGATAAATTACCCTGTTTTTGGCACGCCCAGGTGATTAAGTTGAGCTTCGACTTTTTCGATGATGGCAAAAAATAGAGAGCATGCTTGCTGAGCTGCGAACAGGCTTTCTAAAAATGTCCGGGCATCATGCATATATTCATGCACGAGTGCGTTACGCAGTTTGCGGGCTGAAATAAAGGCATCTGCGCTGGCCAGTAAGTCTGTTTTTTCGGCTATTGCCAGTGTGTCGAGTAGTGTTTTGCTGTTTTCACCTACAAGCGCTGCAAAGCGGGGGAGAAGTTTTTCACCCAGATGGTCTTGCAGTCTGCCAAAACGACTGACAAAGGCTTCAACTTTTTCTGCAACTTCAGGGTGATTGTCTAAGTTTTTGACCCAATCAAGGTCAATTGGCAATGCAAATAGCGTCCTTTGGCTGTAGCGCAGGTGCTCTGCTTCTTTGCATGCCAAATCAAGTGCGAGCCGGGTTGCTTGTGCGTATTCCGGCAGATATTTAAGGCTCATAGTTGAATGCCGGTTTGTCGTGCAATCGCTAACACAGGGGCTTCTGGAGTAGCTGCATCTTTTAATATTACATCGAGTTTTCTGTCGCCAAGCTTGCGTATCAGTGAAACATAGAGCGCCCCAATGGTGGTGGCCCGATTATCAACAACGTGATCGGTTTCAAATAACAGGTCAATGTCACCTCCCTTTTTGGCATCGTCAGTACGCGAACCAAAAAGAATAACCCGCGAGTCTTCCCCCAATACGGCATCGGCAGTTTGTTTGATGGCTTTAATTTGATCTTGGGTTAAGCGCATGGCAATGTCTTGGCTAATTAAAAAACAAAGCCCGGTAGGTTTAAATCCTGCTGGGCGGTAGAGCCTGATATTATGCAGTAGCTATCGCGTTTCATAGTTACTATTTTTGCAAACTCCCATGCCGGAATGACGGCATGGCTTCACGCCAGGCTATCCTGCCTGCCGCCCTGCGGGTAAATGCAAATCTGTTCCAGACAGATTTGTGCCGGGATCCAGTGTACAAGGATGTACTAATCGATACTGCATAGTATTTATTAAAATTGAAGCTATAAATCAATTAATTGTATGCTTTGTAATTGCCATCCATGGCAACTGGATTCCGGCAGTCCATGCCGGAATGACGGCTCCAGGATTTACGTTAATATCAATTTATCTTATGAGAAGCTTGGATTTTTAATTTAGGAATGCACGTTTCTTAGTTGGAACACTTACAAAAATTTACAATCACCATTCTCAAAAACAGCGCAAGTTAATTTACCGGAGCTATAGGCACCGGTATCCAGGCCAATTCGGTTGGGTAATTGTTCAGGTTCGGCGGTAACGGTGTGTCCATGCACAATGACTTTATCGTGAAATAAGGTGCTGTTTATAAATTCTTCGCGTATCCAGAGCATGTCTTCTTCACGCTGTAGATGCAGTTTTATCTTGGGTTTTATGCCGGCATGCACAAAAAAGTAGTCGCCTATTTCGTATTTTAGGACTAGCCGTTGATAGAAATCCAAATGTGTGGCGGGTAATTTTTCTGCAAACTCAGTGTGTAAACGTGCCAAGTCTTTTGTGGTGGGAATGCCGCGAACATTAACGCCATAACTTGCCAATGTCGATAATCCGCCAAATCTAAACCAGTCATGAGCGATTGAGGCATCTTTATTCAGTAAGAACTGTAATAAAACTTGCTCATGGTTGCCCAATAAAAACACTTTTTCAAAGTCCGGGAAATTATTTTCCAGCAAACAGTCAATAACTTGGCTGGATTGGTCGCCTCTGTCAATGTAATCACCCAGATACACCAATATCTTGATGCCGTTAAAATGGGCGGCATCAACGGCTATTTTTTGATGGACGGCCAGTAATAAATCCAAGCGTCCATGAATATCACCTATGCAATAGACTCTATGGTTTTTTGGCAAGTCTGGGGGGGGTAAAGGTTCACTTTTTTTTGGGCGAAGAATTTTTTTTAAGATAGATTTCAAGATCGTTTGAGAGTTTTTTCCAGTCATCGGGAGAATAAATAAACGCTTTTTCAACGAGTTGTTTAGCTTCAGGATGCAGTGCAACAAATGTAACCAGTTGTTTGCTTTGTAACGCCCACGCAACCAGAACTTGTTTTTCCCATATCAACTGCAGGTCTTTATCAAATTGATTATAGTAATTATAAGCAAAGGACAATCTTGATATTAACAATTCCGGCTCGACGCGTCCAGCATAAAAAGATAAACGCAAGGCGTTAATAATTTGCTGTTCAGGTGTATTAAGCAGGCTGTCCAGCACGGCCAAGCGAAACCAGCTTTGCGGATCAACAGGGGATAATTTTAAACCTTGCATAGTCGATAACTGCGCCTGTTCAAGTAGCGCTTGTTTTTTTGCAGGCTCTGGAAAGGGTAAGGCCATAACAAACTTCAAATACATAATCCCCTGTAATTGCCAATATTCAGGGTTTTGATACCAAGACAACGCCAGGTTTAAATCGTTAATACTTTTTTGATAGGCTTCCGGCGGCAATTTTTCTTGAGTTTGGTTATAGGCAGCCTCAGGATAAAGCGCGTATAAACCGGCAATAAATCGTGGAACGGCCAGCAATAATAACGCGCTGCAAATAATAACCCCAAAGCCTGCAATAAGGCGCTGAAAAACAAAGGCATGGGTAGTGGGCATGGGGTTTTTAACTGGTGTAATATTGTTTGTAGCGACCATAAGAATAGTAATAGCCAGAACCGCCATAGCCGTAGCGGCCATATTGTTCCAAATCAACTTTTTGCAAGACTATTCCGGCCAGGTTATTATGGCCATCGCTTTTTAATAAGTGTAGTGCACTTGTGATCACTTTTTTGGGCGTTGAATCCCATTTTATTACAAACAGGGTTTTATCAACCAAGCCTGCCAAGATGCGGCTATCCGGTACGGCCATTAGTGGCGCACTATCCAGTATGACCAAATCAAATTGCTCGCGTAATTCATCAACGAGGGCTTTCATTCTATGCGAGGAAAATAAATCAATCGGGTTAATAAAAGCGGAATGACCTCGTGTTAAAATTTTTAAGCCGGTAGCCGGGTCATTAACCAGCACATCTTTAAGCTGTAAGGTATGATCCAGTAATAAATCGGTTAATCCCAGGGTATTTTTTTCAAGTCCAAACGTTTTGCCAATGGTTGGTCGGCGTAAATCCGTATCAACCAATACGACCTTTTTACCGGACGTCGCTGTGTGGCGTGCCAATAACGCGCTTAAGGTACTTTTACCTTCACTGGGTACTGCGGAGCTAATTAATATGGACTTAACCTCGGCATCCGGGTTAAGTAAAGACAGTGAAATTCGCAAGGTATTTAAGGCTTCGGCTAACGCGGATTGCGGTTTGGCTAACAAATACTCATGTATTTCAATCTTTAAATCTTTTAGGCTGGGTACAATACTCAAGGTAGCCATATTAAATAACGCTTCAATCTGTTCTGGATTTCGAACGCCGGGATTAAGCATTTCAAGCACAAAGACCAGAAAAACACCAAAGAACAGACCCCCAATTACGCTGACGGTAAGCATTAAACTTTTCTTGGGGAAGGAGGCGCCCTGCGGGGTTTCTGCAAAGGAAATAACCCGGGCGTCGGCTTGCTCTATGCCTTGCGTTGAGGCGGTTTCTTTAAAGCGCCCTAAAAAGGTTTCAAATAATACTTTGTTGGCGGTCGCTTCACGCTCCAAGGCATGGAGTTCAACTTCTGCCTGGCTGTTGCCGCTGGTTTTGGATTCCATCTGCCTCAAACTGCCAGACAGTGAACCTTCTCGTGCGATGGCAACGTCCAAATTATGGCGTAAGCCGGAGGCAATTTTTTTAACTTCCAGGCTGATTTTAGCCTTGATGTCTTCCAGTTCCGCCTGCATTTGAATCATGCGTGGATGACGGGCGCCGTATTCCACCAACATTTCAGAGTATTTGCGTTGCACTTCTGATTCTTGGCCGCGTAAACTGGATATTAAAGCCGAATTTAACACATCGGAAACACTGTCAATATCACGTCCGCTTCTGGTTATGGATTCTACTTGTTGATATTTGGCTTCGGCTTCGGCGCGAAGGGCACGCGAGCTGATTAACTGGCTGTTTATTTCTGATAATTGTTGCTGTGTTACGCCCATGCCTTTGGACACTTCTTGCAAGGCATGGGTTTTGCGGTAATTTTCTACGGAGCGTTCTGATGATTCTACTTTTTGTTTTAATTCGCCCAGTTGATCATTTAACCAATCAGTCGCTTTTTTAGTGGCATCAAATTTGGCTTGCATTTGCCCGACTATATATTGCTCGGCCACATCGTTAATTATTTTTGCAGCTAATTTTGGGTCTTCAGATTCATACGTTAAATTAATAACTTGTGACTTCTTGACTTGCGAAACGGTTAGTTTGAGCAGAAATCTGTCGGTTAAATTAGTTAATTTGGACTCTTCTTTTTCCTCGTCCGTGGTATTGTCAATTTTTACCAGTCCCATGGCTTCTTTCCAGGTATCAGGCAATAAATTTTTGACGCTAAACTGTGCAAAAAATCCCGGTTCTTTAGGTTTTGGATTAAATTGTTCGGATTGATCCAAGTGTAAATGGCTGATAATTTTACGCGCCAATTCTCGCGATTTAATCACCTCCATTTCACCTATCACTGCCGAATCGCCATTCAAGCTACCGGTCATCACTTCTTGAATATCGACTACCTTGGCCGCGTTAATACCAACCAGCAATTGTGATGTTGCCGTGTAGCGGGGCACTAACTGAGAGACATATAAATAGCCCAGTACACTGATAAAAACAGTGACGCTGATTAATAACCGCTTTTTTAGCCAAAGCGTATTAAAAATATTGCTCAGTGAAATTTCGGTATTATCATTTTGCTGCAATTCGGCAGACATTACAGAGGTTTCTTTTGAATCGTACACGGTTATCTCGATGGTGTTTAAGAATAAGGATATTGGAAGCGCTGAAAGATGAGTATTCAGTCCCTCGCTTTGTAAAAGAGGGAGTAGGGGAGATTTTATTAGATAAATCCCCCTTAATCCCCAATGCCCGTTAGGTTAAGCGCAAGCTGTTTATTAAGCAGGAGTGCTATCGCTTTAGCTATTGCCTGTAAAAACAGCTAAAGCTGTTTTACTCCCGTTGTATGCTTAACTTAACTGCATTGCCTCAGTCCCTTTTTTATAAAGGGGGAGGGCTGAACTAAACAATGACTGGTTTATTATCTTTTGGCTCTATGTGATTTACAGTGGTTAACACATAATTAAAAATGTAAGCTGGTCATAAGAAGAATTGATATTACCACAAGTCC
>CAIUYS010000634.1 GCA_903903365.1 uncultured Methylococcaceae bacterium | reverse complement strand
CTTTGAAGCCCACTCCATAAAAAGTGGTGCGGCTACTTTTGGCGCCACTGTTTTGAGTGTTTTAGCCACAGAAATGGAGGCGTGCAGCTACCAAAATGACTTGCCGACGTTATTGCGTTTGGCGGAAGAGTTATTGTCTTGTGTAGAAGCAACACTGGCGGCAATGCAACAGCATTGTGAAGAGCTTAGTGCCGTTGAGCTGTAAGGTTACTCGCAATAAATAACCTCCACCCCAATGCCGTTAAGTTAAGCGCAAGTTTTTTAAAAACGGAGTGCAATAGCTTCAGCTATTGCCGGTAAAAACAGCTAAAGCTGTTTTACTCCAACCGCAGTATTAGGATTGGCTGATTTTTATACTACCAAACCAGGCGATTTCGTCCTTGCTTTTTTGCACGATAAAGCGCTTGATCCGCTTGCTTAAGTAATGTTTGCCAGGCAGTGTGATGGGCGATATTTAGCGAGGCCAATCCCAAACTAGCGGTAACGTAATCGTTAACATTAGAACCTGCATGGGTAATTCTTAAGCCATGAATTCGGTGCAATATTTTCTCCGCCAGTTTAATGGCTTGTTCTTGAGGCATTTCCGGCAGCAAACAAACAAATTCTTCACCGCCCCAGCGAGCGACCATATCACCGGCTCTACGCAGAGTTACGTCGAGGCTGTTGGCGATAGCTTTTAAACAATCGTCCCCGGCGACATGTCCATAAAGATCGTTATAATGTCCAAAGTAATCCACGTCAACCATAATAAGACACAGGGGCTTTTGATAGCGTAAGGCTCTGTTCCATTCATTTTGCATGACGGTTTCAAAATGGCGGCGGTTGGCGATGCCGGTTAGTATATCGGTATTCGCTGTTAATGACAGTCGGTCACACTGCTCTTTAAGTGTTAAATGCGCCGCCACACGCGCCCGAACAATGTTGGGTCGTATTGGTTTGGTGATGTAGTCCACGGCACCACTCGCAAAGCCCAAGGCTTCATTTTCTTCTTCATGCAGACCCGTAACAAAGATGACCGGGATGTGTTGAGTAGTGGCTTGTTGTTTGAGTTGTTGGCAGATTTCGTAACCGTTTATACCAGGCAGTCCGATATCCAACAGAATCAAATCCGGTTGCTCTTGACTGGCAACCAATAAAGCTTGAAGACCTTCAGTCGCGGTAAACAAACGGTATTCAGTTAAAATCGCGGCCAAAGTTGCCAAATCAAGCGGTGAGTCATCGACTAATAACAGGCTGGGCTGCGGTTTCTGGGGTTTTATCATCAGGTGTGGCTAGTGGTGGGTCTGTTCAGTCAAAATTATCAATTACATTTTATCACGACACTGATTTTTGAAAGATATTAACTGTTAAATGTGCAGGGTTTAAATTGAAAAATGTTTATAAAATAAGTGGCTTCGATTCCACTGCACTCTATCGAGACCATTTTTTATTCAGCATTTAAAACGGTAGAATCAAACCGAAAATGCAGGGCTGCATTCAGGTTTTACCTTTAAAATGAGGTTATGCGCAAGCTGCCACGCTAACTTTTTAAGTGATATTGCTTTATCATATAAAGTTAAGTCTGTTGTGTTCTGAGTGGAATGGAGTTTGAGTGCGTGTGAAAAATAATGAGGCGATCGAGGTACAGGATTATCTGGACATTGATATCGCCAGTCAGCAATTGACGGTTTATGTGGCGGGGAACAACGTGCAATGCTACTCCGTTTCCACCGCTAAAAATGGAATGGGCGAACTAATGGGTAGTGAATGCACACCCGGTGGCTGGCATAGGATCAGGGCAAAAATTGGAGCCGATCAGCCACTCAATGCGGTGTTCATCGGCCGGCGTGCAACAGGTGAAGTTTATAATCCTGAGCTGGGTAAGAAAAATCCCCGGCGTGACTGGATTTTGACCCGCATTCTTTGGTTAGGCGGTTTGGAGTCGGGCAAAAACCGTTATGGTAAAGTCGATAGTGCTTGGCGTTACATTTATATCCACGGATGTCCTGATGAATTAATGACGGGCAAGCCGGAGTCACATGGCTGTATCCGCATGAATAATGCCGATATGCTGGATTTATTTAATCGGGTGGACGCCGGGGTTAAGGTTTTTATTCATGAATAAAACACGCTTGGTTTTAGGGATTGAATACGATGGCAGCGGTTTTTCGGGCTGGCAGTGGCAAACTAATCAACGCAGTGTTCAACAAGTCGTTGAGCAAGCGCTATCAAAAGTCGCCAATCATCCGGTTACGGTGCAATGCGCAGGAAGAACCGACTCCGGTGTGCATGCGCTTGAGCAGGTGGTGCATTTTGATGCCACCATAGAACGGGATCTTCATGCCTGGATGCTGGGTGGCAACAGTAATCTGCCGGATGATGTCAGAATTACCTGGGTAAAAGAAGCGGTCGGTGATTTCCATGCACGATACAGCGCCATCGCCCGTTTTTATCGTTATATTATCCTCAATCGACCCATTAAATCCGCGTTATTGCGCAAGCAAGTAACTTGGTGTCATGCACCGCTGGATGTCGAAAAAATGCATCAAGCCGCACAACACTTAATCGGTAAACATGATTTTTCGTCGTTTCGGGCGCAAGGTTGTCAATCCAAAAGTCCTTTTCGGGCCATGTATTTTATTGATGTCTATCGGGAAGAAGACAAAGTGATTATCGATATTTCTGCCAATGCTTTTTTGCATCACATGGTTAGAAATATCGCCGGGGTGTTG
>CAIUYS010000633.1 GCA_903903365.1 uncultured Methylococcaceae bacterium | reverse complement strand
GGCCACATGAAACACCAACGAGTCATCGGCTTCAGGCAAGTCAACCGGCGTCGCTGGCAGTGGCTCCAAATCCAGTATGGTTTGTTGTAATTGTTGCAACAGACTGCCTGCTTCAGGCTCGCAATAATCTTTGAACAGGTCAATTTTACTGTCCGGCCAATACCAGTTTCTATAAGCTTGGGTGTCATCAAACTGATCCAGCAACCGAATATAATCACGCCCCTGTTTACCCCAGGCGGCAAGCAACGGTTGTGAATGGAGATGCAAATCGGCTTCGGCCAATAATGCCGTCGTCCCCGACTTATAGGCATGGCGGTGGCGCTCGGCTTTTAACAGTTCTTTGTCTTCAATAATATCTGCCCAATAATGCTGGCAAGGGTTATGAACAAACAACACAATCTGACAAAATTTGCCCAATTTGGCTAATACTTCAAGCGATTGCTGCGGCAAAGACGACAAACCAAACACGATAATCCGGCGGGGTACGCCGACCGGACGTTGTTCCAGTGCATCAATATGAGTCATAAACAAGGTATGCACCGAAGCGCGACTGGCGTAAGGCATCGTGGCATCATCCAAATCAGCCAACACCGCCCGCCACAAAGCAGCCTGCCAGCGTTGCGCCTCAGGCATATCCTTCTGGATTCCTTCCGCGTTACGCAAGTTATCGAGTCCGCCAGCCCAATCGGCAAGCCAGTCCGAACGATACACCTGATATTGGTCAAAAAGATCCGCCAACTGTTCAGCGAGTTGATAACGTTTCCGACTGTTGTTATCGACCGCCAAAAATGTCGCCAGAATCTCAAACTCAGGCCGGGTAATCAGCGCAGGCAACAACCGATACAAACGCCAGGTCAAAAACGCTTTTCCCAGCAATTGCTCTCTAGGGACATTATCTTTCACCAACACCGCCCGATAAACACCCCAAATAAACAAGGCAGGCAATTGCATGCTAATCGCCGACGCAATCCCCAGCGCACTATTTTTCGCCAGACTTTGCTGCAACCATTGCCCCATGCCGTTACTTTGCACCAGAAACACCTCATTTTCCAACGGTGCCAACGGATGTTCGCGCAGCCAATATTCCACCACACTCCCCAACTCTTCCAGCTTGTTGGAGTGAATGACGGCAATACCGTTGTCTAGTGGGTTGGTGTGGTTGGTTTCTGTCATGGATGTATTGTGGTGAAATAACGGCAGGGGGTTGAAATCATTCCGGCAACTGTAGCATCTTGGAACCAATTCAGCCAGAGCGTTTTTCCGGCCTAAAAGTCCATTAGTCAGGTAGGGTGATTACCAGTACCTAATGATATAAAAACCCCTCCACTTCGGCTGCTCCCATAGCGACCGAATGACGTTTACCGTGGTACAAAATAAATTGCTTAATCCACGAAAGATAGGTATTCTCAGAGCTCTAGCTTTAGTGCTTGAAATCAATCTTGTCAAGTAGTTGATCGAGAAATTTCTTCGATTGTGCGGGTGTCGTATTGGTTAGCATGCTTTGTCGTGATAGTTTATGTTATTGGCAATATAAACAATAGGTTATATTAATAAAATATAATTATCCGACATTTTATAATTATTATACGACAATTAATGCTGTATATATTGCGTTGATCAACATACCCGAGCACGGTTATGTTATTTTCTAATTTTGACAATGTGTAGAAAAACGCTTCAGGTTTACAGCGCATTATTTTCAGCAATTTAGTAAATTGGCAAATAAACTATTCCATGTGTTCAGTATGTCGTTCAACATTTCGTTCAAAGGTACAAGTAAGAATGGCAACAGTCCGCCACTTAGTTTCACTGTACTGACTTGACCTTTAACTCAACGTTAGGCGCATTACCCGGAAATTAAATATGGCTTTAGAATGTTGCTCTTGTAATGAAAAAGGTGGGTTTCTTAAAGACGCGCTGTTTCAAAAAATAATAGGGAAGGACTATTGCAAAGATTGTGCTGCAAAATTTGTCAAAACTGCTTTAGAGAAAATTGTAATAACAACAACAAATAATGTAGATGGTTATAAAGTTAAAAGATACATCGACATAGAAAGTGTTGAAATTGTTGTTGGAACTGGGATATTTAGTGAAATTGGAGGAGATATTTCTGATTTCTTTGGTGCACGCTCAGGAGCATTTGAACAAAAACTTCAAAAAGGCAAAAAAACAGCACTCAATTTGCTCAGATATAGAGCTTTCGAGAAAGGCGGTAATGCCGTTATTGCCATCGATTTGGATTACACTGAGTTTTCAGGCAATAGAATCGGATTAATCGCTAATGGCACAGTTGTTGAATTAGAAGCACAGGATTAGGTGTAGGGTGTATAAGCGAAGCGTCATACACCAAATGTTCAAGTCAATGAGATCAGACTCGATTTATTTTGACAACTAACTGTTTTTAAATAAAATAGCCCATAATTAATTGATTTTTATGCTTAATTTTTGAGATTTTATTTAACCGCAAAGAATTTAAAAATAGCCAATGCCTGAAATTAGTCGCTTTCTTGGAATAATCATACGTATGTATCTTCGTGAACACGCTCCACCGCATTTTCACGCAGAATATGGCGAATACGAAATTACTGTAGATATTAGAACGGGAGTTGTTACCTGGTAGGTTTCCAAGAAGAGCATTAAACGCTGTTCTTGATTGGTATGTACTTCACCAAGAAGAATTAATGGCTAACTGGCAAACCGCTATTGACAGAAAGCCGTTGTCTAAAATTGAACCTTTGGAATAGAGTCATGTTTATTCATGTTATAAATGCAAGATATTGTGGTGAATATAAAGTTTGGCTGTCATTTAATGACGGTACAGAAGGTGAAGTTGATTTAGCTTCAGAACTTTATGGTCAGGTATTTGAACCTTTAAAAGATAAAGAGTTTTTCAAGTCCTTTAAATTAGAAGGACACACTTTATCTTGGGTTAACGGTGCCGATTTTGCGCCTGAATTTTTATACGAACAAATTGCGTCTAACTCAACGTTCCAGGGAAGCTTACGCCAAGCCAGTTAGTCGGACACACAAAAACAAGGTCAGGCTTGCATTTCCAAGCCTGATAGAGTGGGCGTAAGTTGTTCGTACCCACACAATTACTTACTGCCGCCGCTGATCGGGAGATTAATTTTAAGTGAGTAATTGACCGTTTTGTTGCCGTCTTTGGCACCACCCATTAAGTACAATCGAATGGTATACACACCGTCAGCAGGTAATTTTTCATTGAAATGATTGCCGGAACTTGAACCTATAAATAGCGCGGTATCTGAACCGGGCGGCAGAATATTGAAGTACGCTGCGCCTTTACCCGCTTTAAAGTCAACCGTCATTGTCTGTCCGGCCTTGGCGCGTAATTGATAATCCAGGGTTTCATGACCTTTAATCTTGCCGCTAACCGTTGTACCCGATGTCCCTTTTTTGAACTGAATTTGTTTTTGCAAAATGTCTGCTTCAGCCCAAATAGGGGGCGTTCCAAACATCAATAAACCAGCCAGCATATAAACGAATAATTTTTTCATGGAGTCTATTCCTCTGCTAAAAAAATGATGACACTCAAAATTGGGGATCTACAACGACCAAAGCCAGCTTTTGTAAAACAGTATGGAAAATGTCGGGTGTCGGAGGGCAAAGCATCGAAAACTGGCTACAACGCTTTGGTTTTGATTTTTGCACAACGCGTGCATTGATAAGCAGTAATCAACTTTCCTTGCTTGACATCAAACTGCTTTTCTTTGAGAACGACCCATTTATGGAAGCCACTGCGGCACAAGGTATTGCCTTTATGCCGTTGGGCTACTGTTTGCCGCTTAAACTGAACTACATCACCCATGATTTTTCTTTAATGCAAAGGCACGATTATTTTTTGGCTATGGCATTCCATGCCGCAAGCCATGTTTGTGATAGATAGGCGTCGGCTTTTTTATTCAGGGCACCGGTTAATAATGCTCGCAAGGTGTTATTAATAATACCGAAAAAATAGGCATTGGCCAGTTGCGGATCAATCTCACGTATTTCGCCTGCTGTTATACCTGCCTGAATAATTTTAATAATCTTTATAAAAGCTGCTGTTTCCATAACCGGTTTTTCTTCCGGTAAAAACTCTTTGAGGTTTAAAATCAACAGAAACTGCATCACCTCGGGTGCATCATCAGTTAACCTAAAAAACAAATCTGTAATACCGTGCAATTGCTCTGATGATTTTTGACTTTTACGCCGAATATCATCAATAGAAATATTTAGGCTATCAAAAATATTGGCATACAACTGCGCGGCCATGATGTGTTTATTTTTAAAATGATGATAAATGCCGCTGGTATTTTTCAACCCTGACGCTTCTGCAATATCAACTAACGATGTGGTGTAATAACCTTTTGTGGTGAATAACTTTAATGCGATTCGCAATATTTCGTCGGGTGTTTCAGCTTTGTGCTGAATAATTTCAATTTCCTGATCCATTTTTTTTACCGCAGCGTATCACTATGCTGTATCTGTTTATGTTAAAGAATGGCTTTTAACAGACCGCTAAAAGCCAAAAAACCAAACGGGTCTATCAATGACAATCCCGGATGTGTTAAGTATTTATTTTTTCTTAATCACTGCCAAGGCAGCACTTAAGTAATTAATCATAGACCATAATGTTAATATGGCGGCAATATAGAGGAGACCAAGACCGATTAAATTGACAGGTATCCCCCATAAATCATCACGGTATAACAACATGCCAATTGACAGCATTTGTGCCATGGTTTTCCATTTGCCTAATTGAGAGACTTTGACGTGCGCCCGTTGACCTATTTCTGCCATCCATTCGCGCAGCGAAGCAATCGTTATTTCCCGACCGATAATAACGGCTGAGGCAATAGCCAGACCTGGTGTTGCTTGTTGCTGAACGATTAAAACCAGAACAATGCCAACCATTAATTTATCAGCGACCGGATCTAAAAAGGCGCCAAAAGGCGTTTCCTGCTGCCATTTTCTGGCAAGGTAGCCATCCAGCCAGTCGGTAAGCCCTGCCAACAAAAAAATCAGTGTGCAAGCCAGATTGGAATAGTGCCAGGGCAGATAAAAAACCACCGTTAATAAAGGAATTAACGCGATTCTTAACAGCGTAAGATTAGTGGGTATGTTAAATTGAATCGTCATCTTGATGATGAAATAGTTCGTAAATTCGTTGTGCCAACTGCCGACTTATGCCGTCTATACTGCAAAGTGCATCTACGCCTGCGCATGAAATGCCCTGCAGCCCCCCAAACTGTTTTAATAAAAGCTGTCGTCGCTTGGCTCCCAACCCTGGGATAGTCTCCAATACTGATTGCTTTGACGCCTTACCGCGACGTAACCGGTGCCCTGTTATTGCGAACCGGTGCGCCTCGTCTCGAATATGCTGAATTAACAGCAAGCCGCTGGCTCCCTGTGCTATGTCTACCGGCTGTTCCTGATCAACCAGAATCAGTTTTTCCATGCCGGGTTTTCTATCAGGTCCTTTGGAAACACCGACTATCATAACATTGTTTATGTCTAATTCTGCTAATGCCTTTTGTGCTTCACGCACCTGACCTTTGCCGCCATCAATAAACAAGATGTCCGGTGCTTCATGCTCTCCCTGCTTAAGTCGTTTAAAGCGTCTAAAAACCGCTTGATGAATGGCCGCATAATCATCACCACCGGTTATGCCAATGATATTAAAGCGCCGGTAAGCTGATTTTACCGGCCCTTCCCTATCAAAAACCACACAGGAGGCAACCGTTTGATCGCCTTGCGTGTGACTAATATCAAAGCACTCCAGTCGTTTGGGCAGGTCTTTGCAACCCAACTCTTCTTGCAGGCTAAGAAATCGGCCATACAATCCCTGTTTATCCGATAACTTGCTCAATAATGAATTCTCGGCATTAGTACAAGCCATTTGCAGCCACTTTAAACGCTCGCCTCTAACGCTGGCAGAAATAGCCACCGCATGCTTTGCCTGACTGCTCAACACTTCGGTTAATAATAACGACTCTTCCGGTTGATGACTGACTATTAACTCATGCGGTACGGGCTTATCCAGATAATATTGTGGAATAAACGCCTGCACAATAGCCGCCGGATCATGTGCATCGGCCAGTCCGGGAAAATAGACCTTATTGCCCAAATGCTGGCCGTTACGAATAAAAAACACTTGCACACACGCAACATTGCCTTTGCTGGCACAGGCGATAATATCCACATCGCCCTTTTCGCCTGAAACAAAATGTTTTTCAAGTACCGAGCGCAATTTTGCAATCTGGTCTCTAAAGCCGGCTGCCTGCTCAAAATCGAGAGTAGCCGCTGCCTGTTCCATTTTTATAATTAACTGATCAATCAGCAAGCCGCCCTTCCCTTCCAGAAACATCACGGTACTTTCAACATCCAGCGCATACTGTTGTTTGTCAATCAGCCCTACACAAGGCGCGGTGCAGCGTTCTATCTGATATTGCAAACAGGGGCGGGTACGATTGTTATAAACGGCATCGTCACATTGCCGGATTGGAAACAGCCTT
>CAIUYS010000632.1 GCA_903903365.1 uncultured Methylococcaceae bacterium | reverse complement strand
GGAGATTTTATTAGATAAATCCCCCTCAATCCCCCTTTTTCAAAGGGGGAGGTGAATAATTACGATCATATCACTTTTGCACGCGGATTCGATTCATTATTCAGGAGCTATTGTATGCGTTTATTTTTAAAGTATTTCCGCTTAAGTTTTATAATTTTATTAATGGGCTACGGTAACGTCCAGGCAGAAACGGGTTCAATTGAATCAATCTCTCCCAAAGAAGCCTCTGCACTGTCTACAGAACAAAAAGCCGTTATTATCGATGTTCGTGAAGACAGTGAATGGAATGAACAGCATATTGCAGGCGCAATTCATATTCCGTTAGGTCAGCTAAATGAACGTTTGTCAGAACTGAAACAATACAAAGACAGTCCCGTGATTACACAATGCAAATCTGGTGGACGTTCTGCACAAGCTTTTGATGTGTTAAAGACAGCAGGATTTTCCAAAGTTTATAACATGGACGGTGGAATAATCGCTTGGGATAAAGCCGGATTAAAGACACAGTAATCCCTCCCGCTTTGTAAAAACAAAGAAAATAGTAACCACTGTATAATTGAGGCATGACGAGGTTTGCAACCCGTTACTCACGTTTGAAAGCTATCGAAGCCTTAAAACGTTTCAGTCGGGGTTACAAACCCCGACCGGCATCGAACCTTGAACCTTGAACCTTGAGCCTTGAGCCTTGAACCTTGAACCTTGAACCTTGAACCTTGAACCTATGACCTTTATATCAACCAAACCTAGTCCTGTTCGTGAACGTCTGATTATGGCGCTGGACGTTGCCAGTATTCCTGAAGCGCAGGCTTTAGTGGAAGAACTCGGTGATTCAGTGATCTTTTATAAAGTCGGCATGGAGCTGTTTATGTCGGGTGATTATTTTGGTTTTATTGAATGGCTGAAGCAGCAAAATAAAAAAGTGTTTGTTGACTTGAAGTTTTTTGATGTTCCGGCCACCGTGGGTCGGGCTATCAAAGCCTTAAGCAGCAAAGGCGTTGATCTGGCTACCATCCATGGCAACGATGCCATTATGGAGGCCGCAGCTAAAGAAAAAGGTGATCTTAAAGTGCTGGCAGTCACGGCCTTAACCAGTTTGGATCGTGGCGATCTTGATGATTTAGGATTTAAATGTGATGTCCGTGAGCTGGTATTGTCCCGCGCCAAACGCGCCTTGCAAATAGGCTGTGACGGCATTGTTTCATCAGGACTGGAAGTCGCTATGCTCAGGGAACAATTGGATAACAAGCTGTTGGTTATTACGCCGGGTATCAGGCCGGTAGATAACCGCGAAGATGACGATCAAAAGCGCGTGGTGAGTGTGGAAACGGCTTTTCAAAATGGGGCTGATTATATTGTCGTCGGTCGGCCGATTCGTGATGCTGAAAATCGCAGGGCGATGGCAGAGAAAATTCAGGGTCAGATTCTTGCGCAATTCACAAACAATTAAATTTAAAGCACAAGGTTCAAGGTTGATGAACCTTGAACCTTTTACCCTGAACCTTTTACCTTTCACCTGTATTTATGCCCTTTGATCCCGCTTTTACGTCCTCTTACCTGGTCGCTTTTATTATGGGCTTATTCAGCAGTATGCACTGTATAGGCATGTGCGGCTCTATCATTGGCACCTTAACGTTAAGTTTAAGTCCGGATATACGAAATAATAAAAAACGCTTATTACCGTTTGTATTTAATTATAACTTGGGCCGGATTACCAGCTACACTATTGCCGGGGCCTTGGCGGGATTTATTGAGGCTTTATTAACCATGCCCTTGGGGGAAACTCATGGGCATCGAGTGCTGCAATTACTTTCAGCTGCGATTATGGCGAGTGCGGGGCTTTATATAGCCGGCTGGTTTCCCCGTTTTGCGTATATTGAAAAAGCGGGAAGGCCTATTTGGAAAAAAATGGAACCTTATGGGCGGAAACTGATCCCCGTAAAAAACCACACCCAAGCTTATCTTTTTGGAATGGTCTGGGGTTGGTTGCCTTGCGGGCTGGTTTATGCGGCTTTAGCTTTGGCCGCTACCACGGGTGATGCAAGTCAAAGCGCATTGACCATGCTGGCTTTTGGCTTGGGTACTTTGCCAGCCGTCATGGGAGTCGGTATAATGACAAACCTTTTGACCAGGCTATCCAGAATGCAGCGTTTCAAACAGGCTATCGGCCTGTTTATGATAGCTCTGGCACTGTTAGCGGTTGTGCCATGGCTTAATCCAATGGCTTTTACCGCCGCCACACACGCAGCAAACCATTAACCGAGGCTATTATGGGGCATTTTAAATCGATCATTGGCAAATCCCCCGCATTGGATTCTTTGATTCGTAGCGCCAGAATGGTTGCAGCGACTGATGTTACGGTATTACTTAAGGGAGAAACAGGTACTGGCAAGGAAGTATTTGCTAATGCCATTCAAAAAGAAAGCGCTCGCGCTGATAAAGTGTTTATTTCCCTGAACTGCGCAGCCTTACCCGAAAGTCTCATCGAATCGGAATTGTTTGGTCATAAAAAGGGCTCTTTTACAGGCGCAACCGGAAATACTACCGGGCTGTTTCAGGCGGCTGATGGGGGCACGCTGTTTCTTGATGAAATAAATTCTTTGCCCGTGTCAATTCAGGCAAAATTATTACGCTTTCTGGAGTCTGGAGAGTGTCTTGCCGTTGGTGATATTAAACCTTATAACGTTGATGTTCGTATTATTGCAGCGACAAACTCGGATTTGAACAAGCAGGTTGCAACGGGTCAATTTAGACGGGATTTATATTACCGGCTGGATGTAGTGCCTTTAGAGCTTCCTCCACTGGCAGAGCGTACTGAAGACATAGAACATCTTATTATGCACTTTTTGGTTATGATGGCAGAAACACATTCATTGGAAGCACCCATCATTAGTAAACAAGCCTTGAAGGTTCTTAGAGATTACGCTTGGCCAGGTAATATTCGTGAATTACGTAACTTGTGTGAAAGACTCAGTGTTTTGATGGCAGGTCAAACCATAGAGCCGGAAAATCTCCCTCGTGAATTTGTTACCTACAGCAGTATGCCTAAAGCGGCTGCATTCACCTTGCCTGAAAGAGGTGTTCATCTGGAATCTTTAGAAGCTGACTTGATTCATCAAGCGCTCAGTCGCACTAAAGGCAATCGCAGTAAAACCGCAAAATTATTGGGTCTTAGCCGGGATACGTTGCTTTACCGTATGCAAAAACACGGATTTACAACGTCAACCCATTAAAAAACCTTAAAAAGTTTGCATCCTTCATAGAAGTCCAAAAGTAGTTGACACTTTTTTATCATAAATAATACTAAAAATCTCTGTCGGGTTAGGCGCTAGCCGCAACCCGACACAAATATTGTGAATCTTTGGCAACGTGTGTAGGGTATTTTTTGTGGGTTATAGAGTCCTGAATTAAATACGTAGGGCGTGTCGTGTGCGCCTTAATTTTCACGGCACGCCCTACAGAAAATAATGTCGCTTAATCAACGAAGGTCTCTATACCGAAGTACCTGTTTTTCCGGTAAAACCACCGTAACACAACACATAATGTCACTCAAAAAGCCTGTAGCCGCGCCTGCCTCATTAGGTGTTTTAAATCTTTAACCGTCTGAGCCAATCCCGAAAACAAGGCTTGAGCAATAATCGAATGGCCGATATTAAGTTCGACTATTTCCGGTATTGCGCATATCGCTTCAACATTATAAAAATTTAATCCATGCCCCGCGTTAACTTGTAAGCCGGCACTGTGGGCATAATAAGCGGCCTGTCTGATACGTGCCAGTTCTTGGGCTTGTTGTACGGGATTTTTTGCATCCGCATAACAACCCGTGTGCAATTCGATAACCGGTGCCCCTGCTTTTACCGCTGCATCGATCTGCGCTTCATCGGGGTCAATAAAAAGGGAGACTTCAATGCCGGCGACTCTTAAGGTATCACAAGCCCATTGCAGTCTATTCAGGTTGCTTGAAACATCCAGACCACCCTCAGTCGTCAATTCTTCGCGTTTTTCAGGAACCAGACAACACGCATAAGGTTGTACCTTAACCGCAAGCCCCACCATTTCATCGGTTACTGCCATTTCCATATTCAGGCGGGTGTGGAGCATCTCTTTTAACAAGAAAATATCCCTGTCCTGAATATGCCGGCGGTCTTCCCGCAAGTGCGCCGTAATGCCGTCTGCGCCTGCCTGTTCTGCAACCAGCGCCGCTTGGACAGGTTCTGGATAAAGCGTACCTCGGGCTTGCCTCAGCGTAGCAACGTGGTCAATATTTACGCCTAATAAGATGTGTGTTTTGTTCATTTTTATAGATGTTGGATAATTTGGTTGATGACGGCTCGACTTTTTAGTGGCTTACCGTGCAAATAAACAGCGATGACTTTTCGCATCAGTGTTTTCGCTTCGTAGAGTGTATTAGAGTCGGTGAGTTCTCCTGCTTTTAATGCCAGCAAGGTCTTGCCCGAGAATAAGCCGTCAGGCGCAGCTATCGGCCCCTGTTCTGCATTGAAGTGATAGCGGGTTAATGAATCAACGGCTTGGTTGTTTTGGAGGTCATAGTCCAGTTGCAGTCCATAACCTACGGCTTCCATTAAATCAAGTTCAAAAATACGCAGTGTCGCTTCTATTTTTGACGAATCTGACAGGCAGGATAAACAGTGTCCATAATAGTCAAACACTTCCGGGTGAGGGTCGTGCTGATGCAAAAAACAGCCGATGAGTTCATTAACATAAAAGCCGCAATAAACGGCAAGCCCCTGTAATGGATTAAAGGGCTGTGTTATTTCAACATCAGTCAGTATTTTTAACTCAGTCTTGCCAAAGTAGGAGAGTGCCAGTGGGGTAAACGGTTGTAGAAGTCCCGCCGTTTTAGACTTGGCTTTTCTTACCCCTCTAGCCAACAGAGAAACCCTTCCAAAATCGCGGGTCAATACGTCAATAATAAGACTGGATTCTCTAAATTTTCGTTGTTGCAGGATAAAGGCAGGTTGTAAGAGAACTGCTCTATCAGTCATTAAATCCCAGGCTTTGCATGGCGCGTTCATTATCCGACCAGTTCTTTTTGACTTTAACCCACAGTTGTAAATAGACTTTTTGACCGATTAGTTTTTCTATATCAAACCGCGCATCCGTACCTACTTTTTTCAGCATGTCGCCATCTTTGCCAATCACGATGTTTTTTTGGGTCAGACGCTCTACCCAAATAATGGCGTATATTTTAGTGATATGCGGAAGCTCTTCGTAGCGTTCCATTTCAACGGTTAAGGCATAAGGCAATTCATCACCCAAGCGGCGGGTCAGTTTTTCCCTGATAATTTCAGCGGCTAAAAAGCGCTCGGGCCGGTCGGTAATCTGATCTTCAGGATAGATTAAATCATTTTCCGGTAACAACTTCATGATCAGGCTTTCAAGTTGATCCAGATTAGTTCTTTTTAAAGCGGAAATAGGAATTAAATGCTCAAAGGGAAAGCGGTGTTGGGCTTCGGCAAAAAACGTCAAGATGGCATCCTTGTCTTTTACCTTGTCGACTTTATTGACGGCAAGAATGACCGGTAATCCAGCTTGCTCCAGTTTTTTAAAGATGACTTCATCATATTCATGCCACGATAAACCATCAATCAACCAGACAATCACATCAACACCCAGCAGGGTGGTTTCAGCCGTTCGGTTTAAATAGCGGTTTAACGCTCTTTTTTCATTGTTGTGCATGCCCGGTGTGTCCATATAAATGGCCTGGCCTGCTTCAGTGGTGTTAATACCCAGAATTCGGTGCCGGGTAGTTTGTGGTTTGCGTGAAGTAATGCTGATTTTCTGCTTCAGCAAATGATTCATCAGCGTAGATTTACCAACATTGGGGCGCCCTATTAGCGCTACGAAACCGCAATTCATTTACTATCCTTATTCAATAATTCGAGCATAAGCTCTGCTGCCGATTGTTCGGCTCTTTTTCTGGAGATACCGGTACCGATACAGGTTTCTTCAATTAAGGTAATGGTACATTTAACTTTAAACATTTGTTCGTGCGCAAGTCCTGACATTGTTATTAAGGTATATTCAGGCAATAACAATTTTTTGGACTGCATCAATTCCTGAAGTTGGGTTTTAGGGTCTTTTTGCCAGTTATCCATGGATAATTGGCTCAGCTTTTCCGTAAATAAGAGTTCGATCCATTGTTGACAAGCGGTTATGCCTTGATCTTTAAACAACGCGCCCATAATGGCTTCCAGCGCATCGGACAAAATGGAATCACGGCGAAAGCCACCGCTTTTTAATTCACCTGAACCCAGCAATAAATAATCGCCCAGTTGATGTTTTCTGGCTAACTCCGCTAAAGAAGTTTGATTGACCAGACTCGCTCTCAGGCGGCTTAAAACACCTTCACTGGCCTCTGGGAAAAGGTCATACAATTTTTGGGCAATCACAAAGCCCAAGATTGAATCGCCCAAAAACTCCAGCCGTTCATTATTGGTTGAGCTTGCGCTGCGATGGGTTAAAGCCATGGTAAAAAGCTGTGGATTATTAAACGTTAATCCCAACTTTCTACACAAAACTGCGGGCTTTTTTATCACTTATTACCGACCTCAATATTGTCATTAAATTCTACTAAAACACTCAGGTTGCCAACAATTTTGCGGACAACCTCATACTCAATAACCACTTTTATATAATTCCCGTGGCGGGTGATAGTAATGTCATCCTGAGTGACATCATCAACATAATTAATATCGAAGCGTTTGCTCAGGCTGTTTCTGATTTCGCCTTCAGTTTGTGCTTCAATGTCAGTGGTTTTTTTTATATCAGCCAACGCACTGACTACTTTGCTGTGATTAAGGTAAATCGGGCCTATTTTAAGACCCAATAAAACAAAAAAAGCAATGAAACCGAGAATAAAAACAAGCGATATAAAGGTTAAACCTTGTTGTCTTGTAGGCGATGCATTCATTAAATTCTCCCAAACTATTTATGGTTGCGCATAAAGGTTTACTGGTAGAGATATTGGTTACCCAAATAATGGGGGATAGAACTGGCAGGTTTTGTAAACCTGTCAGATCTAACGTCGGTATTTTTGTGCCGACTAAAATGGGTAGCCGAAATGATGTATATCAGGATCTATAACCTTATGCGCAGTTAGTTGTTAAATTATTTTAATACGGTACCAATACGACTAAAACCAACGCCTTTATCCTGCCAATCCCAGCTCATCCAGATAAAGAAGGCTTTACCGACCAGATTGGCTTCCGGAACCGGACCCCAGTAGCGGCTATCATTACTATTGTCACGATTATCGCCCATGGCAAAATAATTACCTTCCGGTACCACGTAAACAAATTCAACCGTAGGCGTACCATTTCTGATTAAAATGCTGTGCTCAACACCGGTTAAATCTTCCAATAATTCTTCAGCGCCGGTCATATCCTCGCCCTGGCCCAAGCCTTGATAACGTCCCATGGAAACCTGTTTAACAGGCACATCATTGACAGTCAGCTTTTTATTGCTATAAACAATTTTGTCGCCAGGTAAGCCAACAATGCGTTTAATATAATCGACAGTCGGGTCTTTAGGATAACGAAAAACGACAATATCGCCGCGCTTGGGTTCACTCAGTTCAATTATCTTTTTATTGATAACCGGCAGACGTATGCCGTAAGCAAACTTGTTGACCAGAATAAAATCACCCACCAACAAAGTAGGCATCATTGATCCGGATGGGATGCGAAAAGGCTCGGCAATAAATGACCGAAGCAACAGCACAATCAACACAATCGGAAAAAAAGAACGCGCATACTCGACCAGTACGGGCTCATCTTTTTCATCAAAAATGAGGCCTTTTGATTTAAGGAATAATAAATAAGCCCCCCAAATGACACCCGTAATGACAGTGGCCAGCAACAGAAAAAAAGAGAAATCAAAGTCCATTGTTATATTTAAGTTCAGGTTAAAGGTTTAAGGTTCAGGTTCAAGGCTAAAGGTTCAAGGCTAAAGGTTTAAGGCTAAAGGTTGTTTTTTCGCCTTTAACCTTTCGCCTTTCTTTACCTTTAACCTGCTTTTCATCATTCTTTGTTAAGCTGTAAAACGGCCAGAAATGCCTCTTGAGGAATCTCAATATTACCGACCTGTTTCATGCGTTTTTTACCGGCTTTTTGTTTTTCCAGTAACTTTTTCTTACGACTGATATCGCCGCCATAACACTTGGCGATGACATTTTTTCGCATGGCTTTAACGGTAGAGCGTGCGATAACTTTGGAACCAATCGCCGCCTGTATCGCCACTTCGTACATTTGTCGTGGAATCAGGTCTTTCATTTTTTCAACCAAATCACGTCCCCGATTATTACTTAAATCACGATGCACAATAATCGATAAAGCATCCACTTTTTCGGCATTGATCAACACATCCAGCTTAACCAAATCCGCTGGCTGAAAACGTAAAAATTCATAATCAAACGAAGCAAAACCGCGACTGACTGACTTTAAGCGGTCAAAGAAATCCAGAACCACTTCGCTTAAGGGTAGTTCATAATGCAGAGAAACTTGTCTGCCAACGTACTGCATGTCTTTTTGTACGCCGCGCTTTTCAATACACAGGGTAATCACGCCGCCTAAATAAGCCTGCGGTACCAAAATATTAGCCCGAATAATGGGCTCCCTGATTTCCTTGACAGTGCCGCCCTCCGGCAGTTTGGCCGGATTATCCACCATTAAAATCTGGTCGGTCTGGGTAATTACTTCATAAATAACCGTAGGCGCTGTGGTAATCAAATCAACGTCATATTCTCTTTCCAGACGCTCTTGCACAATTTCCATGTGCAACATGCCTAAAAAGCCGCAACGAAAACCAAAGCCTAAAGCCTGCGAGGTTTCCGGTTCAAATTGCAACGCGGCATCATTAAGGTTTAACTTGTTAAGTGCTTCACGCAAATCTTCGTAGTCATCGGAACTAACAGGATACAAACCCGCAAAAACGCGCGGTTGAACCCGTTGAAAACCGGTTAGTTGTTCGGTCGCCGGATTATCAGTCCACGTGATGGTATCACCCACCGGCGCACCAAAAATGTCTTTAATGCCGGCCACCACATAACCGACTTCGCCGGTATTTAAAATGTCTTTTTCCAGACGCTTGGGCGTAAAAACACCAACTTTATCAGCAATAAACGACTTGCCGGTAGACATGATAGTAATCTTTTGCTTTTTGCGAATACTGCCATGCATAATTCTGACTAAAGACACCACGCCCAGATAACTGTCGAACCAGGAATCAATAATTAACGCTTGCAACGGGCCGTCTATATTGCCTTGCGGTGGCGGTACTTTAATAACCAGTTGTTCCAAAACATCCAGCACATTCAGACCGGTTTTGGCACTAATCATTAAAGCCTCATCCGCTGCAATACCGATCACCTCTTCAATTTCAGCCAGTACGCGTTCAGGTTCGGCAGAAGGCAAATCAATTTTATTCAGTACCGGTACCACTTCCAGGCCTTGTTCAATGGCCGTATAGCAGTTTGCCACACTTTGCGCCTCAACGCCTTGCGCCGCATCAACAACCAGTAACGCACCTTCACAAGCCGCTAACGATCTGGATACTTCATAAGAAAAATCAACGTGCCCCGGCGTATCAATAAAATTAAGTTGATAAGTTTCGCCATCTTTGGCTTTAAAGTCTAGCGTAACACTTTGCGCTTTAATAGTGATGCCGCGCTCTTTCTCAATGTCCATGGTATCGAGTACTTGTGCTGACATTTCCCTGGCACTTAAGCCGCCACAGATTTGAATAAAACGATCCGCGAGTGTTGATTTACCATGATCAATATGCGCGATAATGGAGAAATTTCTGATATGTTTTAAATCCACTGTGTTTCAACTGATAATGAGGTTGTTAAGGCGTTATTGCTTTAGCGCTTGCGGCAATGAATGCCACCAAGGTATTTGACTACTTTGATAAAGCTGCAAATTATAACAGAGTTAGCCTTATGCCCAGCCAAGTTTCTGTATAAAACGCAACTTCTTGTTGGTTACAGGTGATTAATGATTGGTGGATTCACCACATGGCTTTCGTGCGGATAAGCTTTTCTGCTTGATAATGTGCTTCAGCGGGCGACAAAATACGTGATTCTGGCAGGGAGCAAAAATCCAACAGACTGTTTTTAATATC